>JAJFLD010000213.1 GCA_021772875.1 Ghiorsea sp.
AATGCCGCTGTTGCAAGTCCGCCATCACCTGAGAAACCAGCAGCGCCCGTACCCGCAATAGTGGATATAATACCTTTCGTGTCCACTTTGCGAATGCGGCGATTACCGAAATCTGCGATATAAAGGTTACCTAAAACATCCAATGCCATGCTAGTTGGACTACTAAGTGATGCCCCTGTTGCAAGTCCACCATCACCTGAGAAACCATTAGTTCCCGTCCCCACTATGGTGGATATAATACCTTTCGTGTCCACCTTGCGAATGCGGTTGTCACCGTAATCTGCGATATAAAGGTTACCTGAAGCATCCAATGCTACGCCATATACATACCTAAGTGATGCCGCTGTTGCAAGTCCGCCATCGCCTGAAAATCCAACCGTCCCATTACCTGCTACAGTTGTAATAATTGGACCACTTATGGCTGGTACTGTGGCAGCAGCAACCACAACTTCTACCTTACGCACTGCGGGTGTCGCGGCATTACCTGCGGCATCAGACACAGTGTAAGTGATTGTATAAATACCCAACACTGAAGTATTCACCATAGTTGCATTAGAAGCGATTTTCGCAGTGATATTACCATCGACGTTATCCAAGGCAGTTGCGCCGAGATCAATATAATCCGTACCTTGTTCCACTTTTTCTATGGCTTTACCCTTTACCCTAATCACTGGAGCTACTTTATCAACATAAGCTGCAACTGTGACCGTTGCACTTGCTCTACCTGTATTGCCTGCACCATCAGCCGCACTAAAAGTCACGGTTGTGACTTGTCCTGCTGGGAAGATTGTTGGTGCATTGTTGGTAATTGAGCCAACTACTGCCACATTATCTGTAGCTGTGGCACCACCAAGAAACGCTGCAATGGCTGTATCTGTTGCTGCTGTACCGCCCACTGCCGCGGCTGCAACATTGATGTTTGCTGGTGCCGTCACCACAGGAAGCACCGTATCAACATAAGCTGCAACCGTAACTGTTGCACTTGCTGTACCTGTGTTGCCTGCACCATCAACCGCACTAAAAGTCACGGCTGTGACTTGCCCTGCTGGGAAAACTGTTGGTGCATTGTTGGTAATTACACCAACCACTGCCACATTATCTGTAGCTGTGGCACCACCAAGAAATGCTGCAATAGCTGCATCTGTTGCCGCTGTCCCACCTATTGTTGCAGCTGCAACATTAATATTTGCTGGTACTGTCACCACAGGAAGCACCGTATCAACCACTGTAACATTCACTGTAACCGTGCCACTTAAACCACCATTATCTGTGACTGTTAAAATAAAGCTGTCCGCACCAACATAACCAAGTGTGGGTGTGTAAGTAGCAAGCCCTGTATACAAATCTACTGTAGCCGTACCACTTATGGCTGCAGTTGATACAGCAAAGGTATAGGTATCGCCAACATTCGGGTCATTGGCTAATACTTGTGTGGTTCCCGCTGTATTAAAAGCTGTTAAAATTGCTGCTGCTGTAGGCGCAGGCGCTTGATTCACCACTGTTGCACCGATATTCAAACCCGCAGGCATGCCTGTCACTTGTTGCGCGAAATCATCACCCCATGCGATGACCGTACCATCGCTTTGCAAAGCTAAAACAAACCCCGCACCTGCTGCAATTTTGACTACATTTGCAGTGGTTGGATTGGTTAAAGCTGCTGGAATAGCAGTGATATTGCCCCCACCTGTTGTAATGCCTGAAACACCCACGGTGCCATCAGATTTGATATAAGCTGAAAATAAATTGCCCGCTGCAATAGCAGTCACACCCGTGAGACCAGCTGGGAAGGTAGTTTGACCAGAACTGTTGTCGCCCCAGCCAACAATACTACCCGCTGTTGTTAAGGCTAAACTATGCGCACTACCAGCTGCAATGGCTTGGATGCCTGTTAAAGCTGCACCACCAGAAGCTTGTGTAAAGGTATCATCACCCCAGCCAACAACAGTACCATTTGCCTTCAAAGCGAGATTATGTGTAAACCCAGCTGCAATGGCTGTGACTGTCGTTAATCCAGCAGGGATAGTCGTCTGCAAAGCAGAATTGTCACCCCATGCAACCACTGTGCCATCAGATTTTAATGCCACGCTATGGCTGGTGCCACCTGCAACAGCTATAACAGTGTTTAAGCCAACTGGTTTTGGCATAGGCAGTGGCAAACCAAAACCTGGCGGCGGTGGCGCAGTGACACTAAGGCCCCACTCAAACACTGTACCATCTGTTTTTAATGCTAAATTATGATCTAAGCCTGCTGCAATAGAAGTTACACCCGTTAAACCAGCAGGAATCGAACCTTGCAGATTAACATTATCACCCCAAGCAGCTAGAGTTCCGTCTAATTTCAAAACTATAGCATGCGCGCGACCTGCGGCCATTGATGGCGCTGCTGCATAACTGCTTTGCACGCCAAACATAAAAATGATGAAACATAAAATAGACCGTATCGATTGATGAGTCATAAAAAAAACCTTCTTTATTCATATTTACTGCATTGCTTTTTAAACAACAAGGTTCACCCTATGCGTAACACTAACTCCCGAAATTGTAACCTATATCACTTTTCTGAGAACCTAGACTTTAGTACTACTATATTCGTAACTACTTTATTCGTAGATAGTTAACATACATTGATAAAAAAAGTCTGCCTTGTACATTTTGGCAATGCATATTCTTATCGCTGACGATCATGACTTATTCCGAGATGGTATTCGGCTGCTCCTACAAAAGTTGGCGGACATTGTGATATCTGAAGCGCATAACCGCGAAGGCATCAACACACAGCTACAACAGACGAATCAACCAGATATCCTCTTGCTTGATTTGGACATGCCTGGCGTAGGCAGCATCGCTGCTGTGCAAGAAATATGTACTTATGCACCAAAAGTGGCAGTCATTGTCATGTCTGGTAACGATGCCTCAAATACTATTGATGCATGTTTAAGTGCAGGTGCACTGGGGTTTCTCCCCAAATCTTCATCAACAGACGACATGCTTTTTGCAATTCGTAAAGTTTTTTCGGGCGAAACGTACATCCCTGAAAAATTGTATGATAACAACCCATCAATCATTACTCTTTCACCACGACAAAAAGAAATTTATACAATGCTAAAAATGGGCAACAGCAATAAAGAAATCGCTCACTTATTAGACATTAGCGAAAGCACGGTGAAACAGCATATTACTGAGCTGTTTCGTAAGCTTAGTGTTTCCAATCGTATCCAAGCCATTCAAAAGTCCTTTATTATCCAATAATGTTTTCTACCAGTGACAATAATAAAAACCAAAGCTTAACATTCGAATATCAAATCGAGGCTCAAGCTTTGGCAAACGTTAAAAAAATTAGCATGATAGATTTGATTGGTGGAAGTAGTGGCATATTGGTTATTTGGTATATTCTCCAAATCATTATGCCAAACGAGTATATCCATATTTGGGCATGGGCAGCTTTTATTTCATTGCTTATGCGTCTGACGACATATTGGTTACTCAATCATCATCCGTCTCTATTTTCCATCCAGCAATGGAACTTCGTATTAAATTTTATGTCTTTTCTCGGCGGCACCGTCTGGGGAAGTATTATTTTATTAATTCCAAATGAGATGACCTATTCTTTAGCTATCAGTGGCATTATTTTTGCAATCATAGGTGCAGCTTTAGGTGCCACGGGTTCGAATTTTTCTATATTTGCATCTTTTGCATCACCCGTTTCTTTTTTGCTCGCAACCCATTTACTTTTATCAGAGGGACATTTATTCCAAGGTCTCGCTTTATTTGCGCTTGCCTACTTAGTAATGACCCTCTCTATTTCTTTTAAACTTACCCGAGTCACAAAACAAGAAAGCCTGCTACAGCTAAAAAATAAAACACTGATGCAACAATTACAGCAAAAAAAAGCAGAAGCTGAAAAGGCCAACGCCGATAAATCACGCTTTCTTGCCTCAGCCAGCCACGATTTACGCCAACCTTTACAAGCAATGAACCTATTCGCAGAGGCACTTAAACAAGAAATAAAAGACAATCAGCAACAAGCAATTTTAGGTAAACTCCATATTTCTATAGATGCAATGGGCAACCTACTTAATGCTCTACTAGACGTTTCAAAATTGGATGCAGGTTTAGTTCATGTAAACAAGAAAAACTTTCATTTATTCCCAATATTACACAAGCTAGAAAGTGAATTTCAACCACAAGCCAGCAACAAGTCTCTGGTATTATCCGTAGATACAACAATCGAAAAGAGCCAAGACGATACAAACAACATAATGGCCTCAAATATTGTCATCCAATCTGACCCCATACTTTTTGAAAATATTTTAAGTAATCTTTTATCCAATGCTATCAAATACACTTCCACTGGTGAAATTAGCATAAGTTGTAAGCATGCTAAAAATAGCTTTATCATTTATGTCAAAGATACAGGTATAGGCATTGCACAAGATGAACAAAACAAAGTATTTGATGCGTTTTATCAAATAGGCAACGTTGAACGCGATCGCAGTAAAGGCATAGGCCTAGGACTATCCATCGTTAAACGCTTATGCCAATTGTTGGGACATGATATGGTGATGCATTCGCAGGTTGGCAAAGGCACAAGCTTTGAAATTCATCTGCCCGCAGCAACAACGTCTGGTATAATCCACACACCCACATCACCACAGAAAGATTTAAAAGCGAAAGTGCTTGTGATTGATGATGACACCAGCATTCTGGATGGCATGAAGAGCATGTTAAACACTTGGGGTTGCGAAGTTTTGGTTGCCCAATCACAAAGCGAAGCCATCAACACTTTGAAAGATTATCAAGCCATTGATTTGATGCTGGTCGACTATCGCTTGCAGAAGCAACATACAGGAGCCGATGCTATTTGGGCAGTACGCAAAACCTTAAACCAACCTGATCTTCCTGCAATCATCATTAGCGGCGACACCGAGCCCAAACGCATGCAAGAAATGGAGAGCGAAGGTTTTGAAGTGTTGCACAAACCTATCAAACCTTCTCAACTACGCTCACTTATGCATCATTTACTTTATAATAAGCAAGTTAAACTTTAATAACATCACTATGATGCTTGAACGAATCAGCACAACTTACTTGTGAGTTACGAGCCTAACTTTTCAAAGGTTACTACAAATCGCAATGCTCGCTTCGGATTTGTTTAATGCATAAATATGCACACCAGGCACACCATTGCTTATCAAGTCTTGGCATTGTGCTGTGGCAAGTTCAATACCCATAGTTTTAATGGTGTCCAAATCTTGTGCTACGGGTTTCATCTTAGCATGCAACCAATCAGGAATACTGGCACCGCACATGGCTGAGAAGCGCACAATTTGCTCATAATTTGCAATCGGCATAATGCCTGGAATAATCGGGATGGTGATACCAAGTTTTTCAGCTTGATCTCTAAAACGGTAATAATGTTCATTATCAAAGAAATACTGTGTTACCGCTGCAATGGCACCTTCATCTTGCTTGATTTTAAGGTATTTCAAATCATCAGCCACACCACCCGCAGATTCTGGGTGCCCTTCGGGGTATGTCGCAACCGCAACGGATAAACCATTTTGTTCACGGATAAACTTCACCAAGTCAGTGGCATAGGAAAAACCACCAGTCACAGCTTCAAATTCATCTTTTCCTTCTGGCGCATCACCACGCAGTGCAAGAATGTTTTTAATACCTGATGCTTTATACTGCGCCAACAATGTCGCCAAATCTTGTTGTGTTGAGCCCACACAAGTGAGATGCGCCATGGGCTCTAATGTTGTTTCTTTTCTGATGCGCTCAACAATGCGACGAGTGCGATTTTGCGTGGAGCCGCCTGCCCCGTAGGTAACTGAAACAAAGGCTGGTTTTAAAGGTGATAACTCTTGAATACAACGCCATAAGTTTTCTTCACCCTTGTCTGTTTTGGGCGGAAAAAACTCAAACGAAATCGATGGTTTTGTGTTGGCTAAAATATCTTCTAATTTCACTTGATCAACCTCAAAGCCTTGGCACTGTCACGCCAGTTTGTTTCATGTATTTGCCAGCGCGATCAGCATACGAAGTTTCACACTCTTCATCTGATTCAAAGAATAAAAATTGTGCCACGCCTTCATTGGCATAAATTTTTGCTGGCAGCGTGGTGGTGTTTGAAAACTCTAGCGTCACATGTCCTTCCCACTCTGGCTCAAGCGGTGTTACGTTTACAATAATGCCACAACGGGCATACGTAGATTTACCCAAACAAATCGTTAATACATTGCGTGGGATTTTCAGGTATTCAACCGTGCGCGCCAAAGCAAAAGAATTGGGTGGGATAATGCAAACATCAGATTTGATATCCACAAATGACGATGGGCAAAAGTTTTTTGGGTCAACTGTGGCAGAATGGATATTGGTAAAAACCTTAAACTCATCAGAGCAACGCACATCATAACCATAAGAAGAAAGGCCATAAGAAATAGCGCCTTCGCCTTTATCATTTTTCTTCACTTGGCCATCAACAAAAGGATCCAACATCCCATGTTCTTGCGCCATTTTACGAATCCACTTATCTGATTTGATTGCCATAATGTCCTCTTCGTCCACCAAACTTCGGCGGCGAAACCTGCTTATTTATCTTTTTTTGTCATGTTATTCTTTTTTTTGACTTTTGGTTTTAGCCTTGTCAAACAGGAATACCACACGCTTTTTTATTTATGTTCTTGCTTTGCAGTTAAACGGTTCAAGTGATGTGGTATTTTTGCCCCAAGTGCTCGTTTCTCTTCAAGCTTGCGGCGTTGGGCTACTTTGAGCGACATACCTAAATGTGCCTCGCCACGTTTTTCTGCCAACAAGGTTTGCTTCTGACGTTCAGCCAAACTTTTTCTTTTTTCTGGGCTCAGCACATCATAACAACGTGCACAACAAATCCCTTTTTCATAATGTTCAGAGGTTTTATCTTTTGTACTTAACGGCCAACGGCAACCCCGACATAAAGCATATTCACCTTGCTCTAAGCCATGTTTCACTGCCACCCGCTCATCAAAAACAAAACATTCGCCCTGCCACAAACTTTCTTCCGCTGGTACTTCTTCAAGGTATTTTAAAATACCGCCTTTGAGATGAAACACCTCCTCAAAACCTTGCTGCAACATAAACGATGATGCTTTTTCACAGCGTATGCCGCCTGTGCAAAACATGGCAACTTTTTTATGTTTGCTTGGATCACAATGCTTGGCGACATAATCAGGAAATTCACGAAAGGTGTCTGTTTGGGGATCAATCGCATTTTTGAATGTACCAATCTCATATTCATAATCATTGCGGGTATCCAGCACCAACACTTCAGGGTCGGTAATGATTGTATTCCAATCCAAAGGATTCACATAAGTGCCAACACAAACATTGGGATCTACACCCTCAACACCTAAAGTTACGATTTCTTTTTTAAGCTTTACCTTCATACGATAAAAAGGCATGGCTTCACTCAATGATTCTTTGTATTCCAAACCCGCGAACCGAGCATCTTGAAACAAATAACTTATCAATTCATCCATGGCTTGGCGTGTGCCCGCAACTGTGCCATTGATGCCTTCATGCGCCAGAAGCAATGAACCCTTAATGCCATGTTTGTCGCAATACTGCTGCAACGACTCACGCAAAATTTTATAATCGTCTAATGTCGTAAAATGATAAAGTGCGATAACAACAATATTCATATTTTTTCCTTCTCATCATGCGTATTTTACTTTTTTTGTACCAATAATAACGTAATCCTAACCCAATCATCATAAGCCAACTGCTCAGGTCGCTTTTTAGGATCAATACCAATGCCAAGAAAATCATCTTGCGTAAGTTGGCCGCGATACTGATTAAAAATCGTTTTTCGTCTATGTGCAAAACCCTGACGTACTGTTTTTTGCAAGTCGTTGAACTCACATTTGGGTATTTTGCCATGCGGTAACAAACGAATCACCATGGAGTGTACTTTCGGCGGTGGATTAAAGGCACCCGGCGGCAGTGTAATCAGTTTCTTTGGCTCATAAAAATGGCGAACCAATACCGATAAACCACCATATATCTTGCTGCCCGGCTCTGCCGTAATGCGCTGCCCAACTTCGCGCTGATACATCAATACCATGCCACCTGAAAGCGCAAAACTTGCAAGTGCTGCTGTTAAAGGACCACTGATATTATAAGGCAAATTACCCACAATCCACTGTGGCTTGTCTTGTGCCACCACCTCTGCCAAGTCTTCCATCACATCACCATGACATACGCTTAAATTCGCATATTCAGCGGTTTTCTCTTGCCAGTAATGGGCAAAACGGTCATCTTTTTCAATGATGGTTAAATGTTTCACGCGCGCCAAAACAGACTTGGTGATTGCACCAGGCCCTGGGCCAATTTCAATAGCAGTCTCGCCAACAGGAATTGCCTCTGCAATAGTGCGGATAGCTTTTTCACTCACTAAAAAATGTTGCCCTAAAGCTTTATTGGCACGAAATGATGTATTTGTTTGTGATGATTCAGACATAGCGACACTCTACAACACAAGGAGCAAACATCCATGCAACATTGGCTTTTTCTTACTTTAGCAATTTTACTCGAAGTTGCTGGCACCATCTCAATGAAGTTTGCTGAAGGTTTTAGCAAGCTTATGCCTTCTGTACTTATGGCTGTATTTTATCTTGCCTCACTAGCAGCTCTCACGCTTGCACTTAAAAAAATCGAGCTGAGCATTGCTTATGCTATTTGGGCGGGTGTGGGCACAGCACTTATCGCAGGCGTAGGTATTCTATATTTTAAAGAACCCGCTACTGCCTTAAAACTTATAAGCATTGCCTTGATTATTGCTGGTGTCATTGGCCTTAATTTAAGCAACACTCATCATTAGTCCTGCTGATCAAGCAACGTGCGGATATTTTGATTTAAATCATCAAACTGGATGGGTTTGGCTACAGTGATGTTCAAACTATTGTTAGGAATATTATCCATGACCTGTTGCATATCGTAGCCTGTCATAAAAATAGCAGGCAGTTGAGGAGCAATAAGCCTGATAGCTTGCAACATCTTAACACCACCATATTTGGGCATCACCACATCCGTAAGCACAATATCAATTTCATTTTGATTGGCTTCAAAAAACGCTAAACCTTGCTCACCATCACTCGCCGAAAACACGCGATAACCCAACGATTCTAATACCTCTACAGCCGTCTCAAGCACTTCTGATTCATCATCAACCACCAATACACATTCACCTTTGCCTAACTCAACACTTTTTATCACGGGTCTATCAACAAGGCTTTTCTCACACGGCTCTAATGGTAAATAGATGTGAAATGCCGTATATGCATTGGCGACTGTATCCAAAAGAATCAGCCCCTCATGCATCTCTACAGCACCATAAACCATAGCCAAACCAAGACCTGTGCCTTTGTCCACTGCTTTTGTCGTAAAAAATGGTTCGAAAATTTTATCTTTATGAGCATCACTGATGCCTTCACCATTATCTTTTACCATGATGTGGGCATACGTTTTTGCGCTTAGTTTTTCATGCTGGCTTAACCATGTTTTATCGGCTTCAAAATGATTCAAGGTTATAACAATTTGAGGTTGTTCCTTATAATTTAACGCATCACGCGCATTGCTAGCGAGATTTAATAGCATTTGAACCACTATCGTTTCATCACCCACAATTGGTAATTCTTCATCACAAACACTGCTTTGAAATTCGATATTTTCAGGGATGCTGCTGCGAACAATATCCATGGCATCAAGCAAACACGCACGCAATGAAAAACCAATCATCATCATGGGACCCTGTCTTGAAAAGGTCATCAATTGTTTAATCATATCCGCTGCTCTGGCTGAAATGTTTTCAATATTCGTTATTTTTTCAAGCGCTTTTTCTTCCCTGACAAATTTCTTTTTCAGCAAATATGTATTACCAACAATACCTGCCAGCATATTGTTAAAGTCATGCGCAATACCGCCCACAAGTGTACCAATAGCTTCCATTTTTTGGGCTTGTAAATATTGTTCTTCAAGGTTGCGGTAATTCGTTATATCACGCGAAACCCCAATCAAACCAATCACTCTACCTTGATTATCATAATAAGGTGTTTTTAAGGTATCAAAGAGAACACACTTACCATCGTGGGAGGTTAACCACTCCTCTTTGCGTTTGGCTTCGCCGCTTCTAAAGATGATTTGGTCTTCTTCTTTAAAAAGTTCGGCGGCTTCTTTATCCACAAAATCAGCATCTGTGAGCCCTATAATATCTTGTTGCGATTTTTTACCAAAAAAAGTGCTGAACGCATCATTACAACCCAAATAGACATCCGAATGATTTTTGTAAAAAATTAAATCAGGGACTGAATCAATCAAACTCTCCAGCAGTACATATGCCTCTTTCATATCCTTCTCTGAAAGTCGCAGTTGATCACGCATGTGCAAAAGTTTTTGTGCCAACTCCAGCATTTCCCCACCATAATTCATGTCCATTTGACCCGACCAATCACCCCTGCTTGTTTGGCGCACAAATTGATGAATATCCTCAAGTGGTTTTGTAATCCAATGCCGCAAAACAAGCATCGCAACAAACAAGAAAAATGAAATAATCAACAACATCCCAATCAGACGATTCTGTAGCTTAACCAATAATTTTTCGTAATTTTGATTGTATTGGTATACACCAAAAAATACTGCTGGCATAACATCTTGCTGAGAAGCCGTGTCTCCCAATTGCAGATACTGATAATATTGAAGTGTTTTATCCTCTTGCCCAGCTTGATCTGAAGTGAAACGACTCAAGTGCTTTTGCAATGTATAATGAAACTCCGCAGCATTAAAATCGACAAGCACATCTTGCGCCTTTTTTCCCACCCAACGCAGCCGTGAGGAAGCAAGAATGTAACCTTGTCCATCAATCAAACTTATTTGTTCTTGGCCTTCTTTTGCTGCGGCAAGTGAAACCAAATGTTGAATTTCGGATATATCCTCTTTGCGATAATTCCAAATCGTTTGCACCACAAGACTAGATAAATCTTCTTTAAGTTTTTTCTTGTGCAGTATAGACAAATCTTCCATCGCATCGTGGTATGTCTTAAAAATCACTACCGACACATAAGGCACTATCGCCAGTGCTATAAGCAACAAAAGCGTGGTTCGCAGAGGTAGTTTTCTTAAACCTTTGGTCATACTTCTCAATTGCCCTGCATCACAAAGACAGGTTCAACCCTGTGATTCAACACATCCGTTTCTTTGATGAGCCCTGCTTTACGCATCATTTGCGTTAGCTGTTTGATATTGTGCATTATCGCGGGCCTATCACCTGCGAGCATGGCCTGATTCTCATCTTGCTGCAAAATGTGTATTTTCTCCAAAGCCAGTGCAAGTTGCTCTGCATTCATTCCTAAATGCCATGCCATCTTGTTCAATGCTTTTGCTTTATCGCTATTAAGCCAAGCCAAGGCTTTAAAATAACCATCAACAAGATGCTGGATCTGCTGGTGTTTTTCTTTGAGTGCTGTACTACGCACTGCCAAAACATCCACAATAAGCCCTGGCACCTGCAAGCTATCAAACAAAGGTTGTGCTCCTAATAACTTGAGCTGGCTTAACACTGGCTCAAAAACAACCACGGCATCCACCAAACCACGATCATAATTCAGAACATGTTCATTGGGTGTGGAATATACTTTAATGATATCCTCATCAGTAAGACCTGCTGCTGCAAGCGCACTATACAACATCACCGCACCCACTGCCGATGATTCCACCGCAATTTTTTTGCCTTTCAAATCAGCCAACTCTTTTATTTCAGGCTTGGCCAATAAAGCATCTGCACCAGCAGAATAATCAAAAATCAAAACCATGGTTAAATCAGAACCATGTATTTTTGCCTCTAGGTATTCATCAAGTGTCAGTGCTGCTGCATCCAACAGCCCTGCATGCAATGCATCCAAAACTTCTGTTGCTGAAGAGAATTCAACAAGCTTAATCTCCTCTTGCTCATAAAGCCCCATACTCTTAGCCAAATACATGGCTTCATATCCTGGCCATTGATTACTGCCCACGGTTAGCATGGGTAGCGGCTCTTGCACACATGATAGAAATAAAGCTGCAGAAGCAACCAGCAACAAACGCGTGGTTTGCCTAAAATATGAGAACATATTGTAAAATCTCCTTTACAAAAATAAGGTGGCCAAAGTTGCAGCTTTATGTTTCGAAGTATTCTAAACATAAAACATGCCAACTATAATGCACATTTGATAAAGCGGAGTTTTCATGCAAAACAAGCTACAATTTCAGCATAGGTTTACAGCCCAACTGCCCGCAGACCCTGTATTAAACAATACACCTCGCCAAGTATTTCAAGCCTGTTACTCATGGGTTCAGCCCAAAACTACAGCGGCACCCAAATTACTTATTTTTAGTGCTGAAGTTGCAACACTCTTAGATTTAACGCCTGAAGATTGCCAATCAACTTTATTTACCGATGTATTTTCAGGCAATGCCTTGCTGACAGGCATGCAACCTTACGCTATGTGTTATGGCGGCCACCAGTTTGGTCATTGGGCCGGGCAACTTGGTGATGGTCGTGCCATCAATTTGGGTGAAATCAAGAATAACGAAGGTGACTTCTGGACATTGCAGCTCAAAGGTGCTGGTGAAACGCCTTATTCACGCACAGCTGATGGGTTGGCCGTGCTTCGTTCATCTGTGCGTGAATTTTTGTGCAGTGAGGCCATGTTTCACTTAGGCGTGCTCACTACCCGTGCTTTAAGCTTATGCACCACAGGTGATGCGGTATGGCGTGATATGTTTTACGATGGTCATGCCGCAAATGAACATGGTGCTGTGGTATGTCGGGTTGCGCCATCGTTTCTTCGCTTTGGTAATTTTGAAATATTCTCAGCCCGCAACGATTTAGAAACCTTAAAACAACTTGTCGATTATACCATACAAACACATTTTACCCATCTGGTTTCAGATGTGATGACCGATGCAACTTATTTGCGTTGGTTTACCGAAATATGTGACTTAACCAAAACCATGATTGTACACTGGCAACGCGTGGGTTTTGTCCATGGTGTGATGAACACCGATAATATGTCCATTTTGGGCTTAACCATTGATTATGGCCCTTATGGCTGGTTGGAAGATTACGATCCCGACTGGACCCCCAACACCACCGATGCCGAACACCATAGATATGCCTTTGGCAACCAAGCCCACATTAGCCATTGGAATTTGATGAAACTTGCCCAAGCCATCGCTCCTCTTTTTGAAGATGTCTCAGCTCTGCAACAAGTATTAGATGATTATGCCACAGCATACAAAAGTGCTTGGCAAAACATGATGAGTACTAAGCTAGGGTTAAATTCATGTCCTGAAATACTTGTCGCGCAGCTCTTTGATAACTTACAATTGTGCGAAACAGATATGACTATTTTCTTTCGCTCTTTGAGCAATATCAAACAACATCAATCCGCCCAAACATCTCTAAACACAGTAGCCGATGCCTTTTATAGTTTGCCTTTAACCCAAGAAACTCAAGGCCAATGGCTAGCTTGGTTTGCTATGTATACACAACAACTTCAACACGAAGGCAGCGATGATAACGCACGTAAAAAAAGCATGGATTTGATAAATCCTAAATATGTGCTGCGTAATTACCTCGCCCAAATCGCCATCGATAAAGCCGAACAGGATGATTTTTCCATGTTGCATGAGCTCTTGGATGTGTTGCGTTTTCCTTATGCTGAACAGCCTGAGAAACAAACCTTCGCCAACAAACGTCCCGAGTGGGCTAGAAAACGCGCTGGTTGCTCCATGTTATCTTGCAGCTCGTAATCAACAACAATACACAAAGCTCCAAACGTAACACCTCACTGCTGCAAATGGTATTCAGCTTTGAACACTTCAATGCTGGCATCCTGCATCAGTTTTTTTATCCACGCATCCAGACGCTGCTTTTCTAAAATACCTTCAATTTCGTCGCGCACATCTTCAAAAGTAGGTGTGCTTTGTTGCCGCTCACCCAACCATTCAATCAAATGCCAGCCAAAATCAGTTTTAACTGGTTCACTCAAAGGATGTTTTTCACTCAAAGCAAACGCAGCATCTTCGAATGCTTTCACCATCATGCCACGGGCAAACCAATTCAAATCACCGCTGCGCCCTTTGGTGCTATCATCAATAGAAAATTGGGCTGCCAAAGCAGAAAAGTTTTCAGGCGTGGCTTTGAGTTGTTTTAAAATCTCAAGCGCTGTTTGTTTGTCTGATACCAAAATATGCCGCGCATGGATTTGCTCAGGTACGATGAAATCATCCAAATGTTCATCGTAATAAACTTTTTCTTCTGCACCTGTAGGTTTTTTCACGTCATCTTTTTGCCAATCGCGAATGCTTTCAATCAGTACCATGTTTTCGGCCTGATGCACACGGTATGCAATCAAAGGATCAAGAATTAAACCCATCCCCCTTGCTTTTTGAGCCACCACTTCACGTTTAATCATCACATCAAGTACTTGCGCCCGCGCCAGAGGATCTTGCATCACATAACGCATAGATTCAGGCATACTCATAATCTCAAAATCAATATCTGTTTCATGAAATTGTTTATTGCCCACTTCAGCAATCACTGGGCGTTTCTTTTGTTCGCCCAAGGTCGTATCAACATGATTATCACATGATGCTAACAAAAGCACATAAATAAATATAAAAAAGAATCGTTTCATTTCAACCTTCGCATTACACAATATGTGGGCTAGAGTATCGCCTTATATCAGTAAACAAAAGGGGAAATCCATCCATGTCACCAGCTGTCATGGCCATTGTGGTCTTAAGTTTATACCTTACCTTTTATCATTTTTATGCCAAACGTGTGCTTGGCCGAAAAATATTCGACTTAAACGATAACAATATCACACCTGCCCATACGCAACATGATGGTATGGATTATGTGCCTGCAAACAAATACATTCTCTTTGGACATCATTTTGCCTCTATTGCGGGATTGGCTCCCATGCTTGGCCCTGCCATAGCTGTGATTTGGGGCTGGTTACCTGCATTATGTTGGGTAGTATTTGGCACTTTATTGATTGGTGCTGTACATGATTTTTCAGCCTTGATTCTTTCTTCTCGTTTTAAAGGGCAAAGTGTTGGTACGATTGCCAATGAAGTGATTTCTCCACGTACTCGTTTGCTTTTCTTGCTTGTCATATTCTTTCTCGTTGCTTTGGCCATGGGTGTGTTTGTATTGGTGATTTCAGGCTTGTTTGCAGCCCCTGATGTTGCCAATATTCCAGTAACTGCACACCCAGAAGCTGTGTTCCCCACCTACTCACTTATGCTTATCGCTATGGTGATTGGTTTCTTTGTTTACAAAAAAAACATGCCTGTTTTACCATTGATAGCCTTAGGTTTTGTGGCTATGTTAATCACCACTTGGTGGGGCTTGGATCAT
This sequence comes from Ghiorsea sp., assembly GCA_021772875.1. GTDB lineage: Bacteria > Pseudomonadota > Zetaproteobacteria > Mariprofundales > Mariprofundaceae > Ghiorsea. The sequence continues at coordinate 15,443 of JAJFLD010000213.1, forward strand.
CCTATCACGGGTTTTAGTGCTAAAGATTGGACATGGTCGCTGCTTGTTTATGCATTTATCGCCAGCGTTTTGCCTGTTTGGTTATTATTACAACCACGTGATTTTTTAAACTCACTCTTGCTCTACCTCGCTCTGTTTATGATGTTGGTGGGTTTCTTCATGCTCGACCCTGAATGGGTTGCACCAGCCATCAATCCAAACCCTGAGGGCGCGCCACCTATGCTGCCCTTTTTGTTTATTGTTATTGCCTGCGGTGCTGTTTCTGGCTTTCATGGTATCGTGGCTTCAGGCACAACTTCCAAACAATTGGATAAAGAATCCGATGCACCACTGATTGGTTATGGTGGCATGATTGGCGAATCTTTACTCGCCTTACTTGCTGTATTGGCGACAACCGCAGGTGCATTCACCACCCGCACCGAATGGGAAACATTTTATGGCTCGTGGAATCAAGCTGTAGGCCTGCATCAGAAGTTAGGTGTATTCATTCAAGGCAATGCCAACTTCATCCACCAATTGGGTGTGCCGCTTGATTATGCAGCCGCATTTATCAGCGTGGTGGTGGTTGGTTTTGCTATGACATCTGTAGATACAGGTGCGCGTTTGCTTCGTTTCAACATCCAAGAAATTGGTAAAACCATCAACATCAAAGCTTTAGGCAATCGTTATCTCTCCACCTTTTTAGCTGTATCAGCCATGGGTTTTTTCGCCTTCTTTGAAATGAACGGTAAACCTGCTGGTTTATTTTTATGGACACTTTTTGGCACCACCAATCAAATCCTTGCTGGTTTAACCCTTTTAACAGTTACCATTTATTTGTACCGCAAAAAGAAACCCATACTCTACACCTTATTGCCCATGTTATTGGTGCTTGGTACAACAATTGCTGGTATGATTATGGGTATGATGGGAGCAATCAACAAAGAACAGTGGACAGTCGCTGCTGTTGGTTTTGTTATCTTTGCTTTGGCAGTATGGGTGCTGATTGAGGCACTGCTTGTTGTCCGAAAAATCAACCTTGAACGTGTACAAGAAATTTTAGCAACAAAGGAGATTTAATGCCTAAGCACACACCTTATATTTACGTCTTAGATACCAACGTTCTCATCCATGATCCGAATGCTTTGCTTAGATTCGATGAACACCATGTTGTGATTCCAATTGTTGTATTGGAAGAGATGGATAAGGTTAAACGTGGCATGGATGAAATTGCGCGTAATATTCGTGAAGTTTCGCGCACTTTAGATCAAATCAGTGCTGGCAAAGAAGATATTGCCGATGGTTTTGAGTTAGCAGGCGGTGGCCGTTTATTCTTTGAATTGGACGATCAAACCGAGGGATTACCTAAAGCTTTTACCCAAGGCATGGCCGACAATCGTATCATTGCTGTCACCATGCGTTTGCAGCATAATAACCCAGACAAAAAAGTTATCCTTGTCTCCAAAGACATCAATATGCGCATCAAAGCACGTGCTTTAGGCCTCAAAACAGAAGATTATCGCTCTGATCGGGTGATTGAAGATGTGAACGTGCTTTCCACAGGTGTGACAAACTTAAGCCATGATGTTTGGGAAAGTATGGCCAAGGATATGGTGGTAAGTGAAATTGATTTTGGTAACCGCTACCAAGTACGCTGGCCTAAAGATTTACCTCTCCCCTACCTCAATAGCTTTGTAAACTTGCCTGGTGACCGTGAAGTTTCTCTGCGTTGCTCCGCCTTAGACGAAAAAGATTTGGTTACCTTGGATGATACCTTCTCTTACCGTAGCGAACGCCACGCGGTTTGGGGTGTTAAAGCCCGAAACATCGAACAAAGCCTCGCCATGAATCTGCTGATGGATGCCAACTTGGATTTGGTTGCCCTCATGGGTGTTGCAGGCTCTGGTAAAACCTTGATGGCACTGGCCTGTGGCCTTCATCAAACACTTGATATGGGTTTGTATGATAAAATCCTTGTGACCCGTGCAACAGTACCTATGGGTCAGGATATTGGTTATTTGCCTGGCACTGAAAAAGAAAAAATTGAACCTTGGATGGGCGCAATCACCGACAACTTATCCTATTTATTGGATGAACCTACCAGTGATATTGGTTCATTATTGGGTCAACATCGTATAGAAATTGCAGCATTGTCTTTTGCCCGCGGCAGAACATTTAGCCGCACTTGGCTGATTATTGATGAGGCACAAAACTTAACCCCCCATCAAATGAAGACCTTGGTTACACGTATGGGCGAAGGTTCAAAAATCATCATTTTGGGTAACAATGCCCAAATTGATACACCCTATCTCACTTCACACACCAATGGTTTGACCCTTGCTGTGAAAAAGTTTGCGGGTTGGCCATATGCAGGGCATGTGATGCTCAGAGATAGTGAGCGCTCCCGTTTGGCAGCACATGCTGCGGTAGTTTTATAAACTCACCTTGCAAACCCTGAAGCAAAATCCTTTGATGATGATTGGCGCCATGATTGTGGCGTTGGTATCAGCCATTGCCATTTTTGCGCCTTGGCTTGCCCCTTACGACCCCGACCACATCGTGATTCGTGATATGTTGCTAGCACCATCAGCTGCACATTGGTGTGGCACCGATACCCTTGGTCGTGATGTGTTTTCAAGGCTTTTGTATGGTGCACGCATTTCCTTGTTGGTGGGTTTTGTTGCCGTGGGCATTGCTTTGTTGGTGGGCACAGTGCTGGGGGCTATTGCAGGTTATGCCAGTGGTTTATGGGATAATATCATCATGCGTTGGACAGACATGGTGTTGTGTTTCCCCACTTTCTTTTTGATTTTAGCTGTGATTGCTTTTTTAGAGCCTTCCATTTGGAATATCATGATTATCATTGGTTTAACCTCTTGGATGGGTGTGACAAGGCTTGTCCGTGCTGAATTTTTAAGCTTAAGAGAGCGTGAATTTGTCCTTGCCGCAAAAAGCATAGGCACACCTCCTGTGCGTTTGATTTGGTCGTATTTATTGCCCAATGCCATAGGCCCATTGCTGGTTTCAGCTGTACTTGGCATTGCAGGGGCTGTGTTGATTGAGTCTGGTTTATCTTTTTTAGGGCTGGGTGTGCAACCTCCTACTGCCTCATGGGGGAACATGCTCACCGAAGGCAAAGACAATATCCAAATTGCTTGGTGGTTGTCGGTTTACCCTGGCTTGGCTATTTTGATTACAGTGTTGGGCTACAACTTACTTGGTGAAGGTCTAAGGGATGTGTTTGACCCAAGGCTGAAACGTTGATGAATAACCAACAAACCCTTGAAGATTATATGTTGCTTGCCATCAAACAGGCAGAACTTGCAGCAGCCATAGATGAAGTGCCTGTAGGTGCTGTGTTGGTGACTGAAGATGGTCAAATTTTTTCCGCTCATAATGCCCCTATCACCAAACATGATGCAACGTCACATGCAGAAATTGAGGTCATGCGTTTGGCTTCAGAAGCACTTGGGAACTACCGCTTATTAAACAGCACATTATACGTCACCCTAGAGCCTTGCCTTATGTGCTCAGGTGCCATCATTCATGCCCGCATTGGTACTGTAGTTTTCGGGACTAATGATGAAAAAACAGGTGCTGTAACATCCTTGTATCAAGTCTTAAGTGATGAACGACTTAACCATCAACCTCAAATCACATCAGGCATACTAAAAGATGAATGTGCTTCCCTGCTTCGCATCTTTTTTAAGAAAAAACGCCTAACCAAAAAAGCATAACCTTATGAGAAAGGCCGATCGACTATTTCAATTAATAAATTTAATTCGTAATAAACAACCCATCACTGCCGAGTGTATTGCTGAAGATTTAGAAGTTTCCGTCCGCACAGTATACAGATATATTGATGACATATCCGCTAGTGGTATACCCATCTATGGTACAACAGGGATTGGGTATCAGCTTCTTGAGGGCTTTGAACTTCCCCCCTTAAATCTTACTGAAAAGGAATTGGATGCTTTGCTGCTTGGCGTACAGATGGTGAGCACTTGGACTGGTAATGAACTTTCAAAGTCAGCAAATTCTCTAACGACTAAAATTGAAGCTGCATTACCAAAAAAAGTAAGAAGTGAACACATAAAAACACTTTATGCACCCGACCTTTTAAACCGCAACAAAGATAAGCAAGTTTGGGAAAACTTGCATCAAGCAATAAAAAACTTAAACCCTGTTTTTATCCATTATAAATCTTTAAATGAAGAACAAACATCCCGGACCATTTATCCACTTGGTTTATTCTATTGGGGTGGAAAATGGACAGTTGGTAGCTGGTGTACGCTAAGGAATGATTTTAGAGACTTTAGGCTGGATAGAATCACTCATACTGTAGTTGAAAAATCAAAATACCCACAAACAGATGCAACAAATTTAGCCGCCTATATTTCATCATTCAACAAATCTTAATCTCTACTGACACGACGTTGTCAGTATGGTGTTCTTAAACTTCGCCTTGTTTTAAACAAAAAGGAGACAGAACATGGAAAACAAAGAATATGTTTTAGAAGTAGCAATTTTTACGATTAAAGAAGGGTTTGCAGATAAATTACCTCAAATAAGGACTGATATTCATAAAGCATTACAAAACTTCACTGGTTTTATTGAAATAAATTCTTTATCACCTATTGATGAAAAAGGTATGTTTGCAGATATTGTAAAGTGGAATACGTTGGACGATGCCTTGATTGCAGCTAAAGCTTTTGAAGATGGTGACCCACGGTTTCTGCCATACATGGAGGCAGCAGACGAAGTCACATTTATGGGGCACTTTAAGTCATAAACACTGTCCTGCATCAGCGGCAATGTTCTTAAAAGAGATGTTCCGCTGATGCTTGCTTCAATATTTAATAACGCTAAAAGGGAGACCCTGATACCATGCCTCAACCTTTAAAAAATATGTACAATGAAACCTTTGTCACAGCCTTGACCAATGCCTTGCAACAAGTGCATCCTACCTTTGATACGCAAAATTTCAGCAGCCTTATTTTTAATCATACATGGCAAGACAAAGAGCTCAAACAACGTACGCGATGTATTACAGAAGCATTATATGCCTG
>JAJFLD010000214.1 GCA_021772875.1 Ghiorsea sp.
GTGCCATGTGCATTGATATAATCCACTTCTTCTGGGTTAATTTTTGCCCCATCCAAAGCAGCCTGCATACAACGCCCACCACCTTCGCCTTCTGGTGCTGGTGAAGTCATATGATACGCATCACCTGACATACCATAACCAACAACTTCAGCTATAATTTCAGCGCCGCGTTTTTGTGCTGATTCCAGTGATTCCAAAACAAGAACACCTGAACCTTCACCCATCACAAAACCATCCCTGTCTTTATCCCAAGGCCGTGAGGCTGCTTCAGGATTATCATTACGCGTTGATAATGCACGTGCAGCCGAAAAACCACCCACTGCCAGTTCACAAATGCAAGCTTCAGAACCACCTGCAATCATGGCATCAGCATCACCGCGAGCGATAATTTTAAAAGCATCACCAATAGCATGCGTACCTGTTGCACAGGCTGAAACCGTTGCTGTATTGGGTCCTTTTGCACCGGTAATCATTGATACCCAACCCGAGACCATATTGATAATAGTCATAGGAATGAAAAATGGTGAAATTTTACGTGCTCCACCCTTTTCATATGCGCGCATGGTTTTTTCAATGGCAGGCATGCCACCGATACCAGAGCCAATCACAACACCAACACGCTCAGCATTTTCATCTGTGATTTCTAATCCTGATTGTTTAAGCGCCATATCTGCTGCGGCAATACCATATTGGATAAATGTATCCATTTTACGCGCATCTTTTTTATTCACAAACGCATTCACATCAAAATCATTCACTTCGCCAGCAATCGTACAGGCCATACCCGTAGCTTCCGCGTCAAAATGCGAAATTCTACCAATACCCGATTTACCTGCGACTAAATTGTTCCATGATTTATCTGTACCTGTACCAAGCGGGGTGACAAGACCCACACCAGTAACAACAACGCGTTTATTCATAACTTAATCAGTCTGACTTCGCTGCGACGTAATCAATCGCATTTTGAACGCTTTGGATGCCTTCAGCATCTTCATCAGGAATTTCTACACCAAACTCTTCTTCGAAAGCCATTACAAGCTCTACTGTATCCAATGAATCAGCGCCTAAGTCATCAACAAAAGATGAGTCAGAATTGATTTCACTTTCATCAACATTAAGTTGATCGGCTACAATTTTAATAATTTTTGCTTCGATTTCTGCAGACATATTTGTCCTCCCAGTTGGAATTAGGAACGCGTTCTAACGTGAGCTTTCACATTTGGCAAGTTCCTAGCTCTTTTTTATTTCACAAGATGAAAACCTATTAATCTCATCTTATATAAAAAAACCTTACATATACATGCCGCCATTCACATGCAGCACCTGCCCTGTGATATACGAGCCACCATCACCTGCTAAAAACACCACTGACGCAGCAATGTCTTCTGTCAAACCCAAACGACCCAATGGAATACGTGTTTCAAGTGATTTTTTAGCATCCTCACCCAATTCATCCGTCATGGCAGTAGCAATAAACCCTGGCGCAATGGCATTCACAGTGATGCCACGCGAGCCTACTTCCTGTGCCAAAGAACGTGTCATCGCATCAATGCCACCCTTAGATGCACAATAATTCAATTGCCCCGGATTGCCCATCGATGCCACTACCGATGAGATATTAATAATGCGCCCAGCACGCGCCTTCATCATCGGCTTTAATACAGCTTGTGAAGCATAAAACACCGATGATAAATTGGTATCAATCACAGCTTGCCAATCTTCAGCCTTCATACGCATAGCAAGCCCATCTTTGGTAATACCCGCATTATTTACAAGCACATCAAGGCGACCAAAATGTTTGACTGTATCTTGTACAAAAGCTTTAACGGCATCACCATCGGTCACATCCACAACTACAGGCAACACTTCCACACCCAAAGTACGCAATTTATCCGCTGAAGCATTTACAGTGGCTTCACGCGTGGCACAAATGGCCAGATGATAACCTGCTTTTGCCAAACTTTCGGCCACTGCAAACCCGATACCACGGCTTGCCCCTGTTACAATCGCTACTTTTTGTTCACTCATGCCACATCCCCTATTTCAGAAATTGCTTTGTCCATCAACGTCGAATCAAACACTGATGCAACCAACATATCTTTATGTATACGCCGCACCAAACCTACCAAAACCTTACCCGGACCCATCTCTACTGCCCTGGAAACACCTTGCGCACTTAGCTGCTGAATGGTTTCCGTCCAACGCACAGGTGAAACCAATTGTTCAACCAAGGCTTGGCGAATATCTGCTGCTTGGGTCAACGTGGTTGCTCGCGCATTGCTCCACACCGGACATATTGGCGCATTCACTGTAACACCTGATAATTTTTCCTGCATTGCATCTGCTGCAGCTTGCATCAAAGGCGTGTGTGATGGTGCACTCACAGCCAACGGCAACGCACGTTTTGCCCCTGCTTCTTTTGCCAAGACCATCAATCGCTCAGTCGCCTCAGCGTGCCCTGCAACAACCAATTGACCTGGGCAATTAAAGTTTGCAGCCCATACTTGCGTGTTTTCATCCGATGCTTGTGCACATAAACCGACAACTTTATCATCATCCAAACCAATAATCGCCGCCATCTTACCAACACCCGCAGGCACAGCTTCTGTCATCGCTTGACCGCGAAAAGCAACCAAAGACACAGCATCTGAAAAGTTTAATGCTCCTGCTGCAACCAAAGCTGAATATTCACCTAAACTATGGCCTGCCACCTGTGCTGGTGCTAAGCCGCCACGCGCTTGCCACAAACGCAATAAAGCGATGGAAGCTGTAAGTAATGCGGGTTGGGTATAAACGGTTTGATCAAGTTTACTTTCGGCATCTTCAAGCACCAATGCCGACATATCATAAGCCAACACCTCAGAAGCTTCGGCAAAGGTATCTGCCACAACTTTTTCTGCTGCGATCAAATCAGATAACATGCCTTTGGACTGTGAACCTTGACCAGGAAATAAAAAAACAACGTTAGAACTCAAAAAAACTCCCTCTTATGCTACTAAAGAATTACAATCTTGATGCATCATATCACGATTAAAATACGCAGAGTATTGCTGTTTGTTCGAAAATAAGAAATCAATCGGTCAATCAATGGTGATATAAATACTTATTTAGACCAACGAAGAAGGTTTGCACCCCATGCAAAACCACCACCAAATGCTTCCAAGAGCAACAACTGCCCTTTTTTAACGTTACCTTGTCGGTACACTTCATTTAAAGCTAACGGCACACTAGCAGACGATGTATTGGCATGTTTGGCCACTGTTAAGGCAACCTGATCCAAGCTCAAATTGAGTTTTTTTGCCGTTGCATTTAAAATGCGAATATTGGCTTGATGCGGAATCAGCCAATTTAAATCTTCTTGTTTGATATCATGTTTGTTGAGTAGCTCAGTTACAACTTCACCCAACTTGGTCACCGCAAAGCGGAAAACCTCATTGCCTTTCATTTCAACAGCTGCCACACCTGCTGCATCTATATTCATATCCAGTCTATCATTATGCGGGCTCGCACCTGGGTGAGCATGTTTGGCCATCAATAAATCACGATAAGACCCATCACAATGTAAAACAGAGCCTATCATACCAAAATCATCTTCTTTATATTCAAGCACCACAGCACCTGCGCCATCACCAAACAACACACAAGTATTGCGGTCTGTCCAATCCAAAATACGGCTCATGGATTCTGCGCCAATAAGCAAAACACGTTTAAACATACCACCACGCATCATGCCGTCGACTTGCGCCAAACCATAAACAAACCCTGAACAAACGGCTTGAATATCCCAAGCAGGAAAATCTTTGCCGCCCAATTTGTGTTGCACTATGCTGGCTGTAGATGGGAAAATCATGTCTGGTGTGGTCGTTGCCACAACAATGGCATCAATATCATCAATGGAAAGCCCTGCA
>JAJFLD010000215.1 GCA_021772875.1 Ghiorsea sp.
CCACCCGCTTTAAATCTTTATCTTCTGCAATCGCCAATGCTTTGATCACACGCCGCTTTTGTTGCATACAAAAAGCTGGTGATTCATCACCATGCAATTGAATGATGTCCAAAGCACACACCTCAAGCGTTCCATCAATCTCTTCTTGGCTTGGATTCACAAACAACCCAACCACTGACATAAATGGTGGCAACTGCTTGATAATCAAAGCTGCATCTTGAGGTTTGATATAACGCGGTGACTTTTCATAAAACACAAACCCAACAGCATCCACACCTAAGTCTGAAGCAAGCAAGGCATCCTCTAAACGTGTGATGCCACAAATTTTTAAGCGCGCACTATGTATTGTATTCTGAAATAACATGGGCTCACTATAAAAAGAACACCATAACAAGCAATATCCTTCATAAAAAAGGCCACCCATAGGGTAGCCTTTTTAACATCATATGCGTTTGATAAAAACGCTATTATTTGTGTCTTTTGCGTATTAAGCGTAAACGCGCAGCCAACATTGAAAGTTCAGCCTCAGCCAACGCCAAATCAACGTCACCTTTGTTGGATGAAACCAGTTCTTCAGCACGGCGTTGTGCAGCAAGAATTTCAGCCTCATCCATGTCAGCAGCACGTTCTGCCGTATCAGCCAAAATTGTGATTTTATCTGGTTGCACTTCCATGAAACCACCAGAAATAAACACTTCATCAATTTCATCGCCATTGACAATACGAAGTTCGCCAGGGTTCAATGCAGCCAAGAGTGGGCTGTGTTTGGGTAAAATACCCAACTCACCAGCTGCACCAGGTGCAACCAGCATCGTTGCTTGACCGCTATAAACTTCACGTTCGGCAGTTGCGACTAAAACTTCCATGCTAGACATGATAATTAACCTTTAGCCTTCATTTTCTCAGCTTTAGCCACCGCATCATCAATAGATCCAACCATGTAGAAAGCTTGCTCAGGCAAGTGATCATACTCACCTGCTAGAATACCTTTAAAGCCTTTGATTGTTTCATCTTTCTTGGCGTAAACACCTGGAGAACCCGTGAATACTTCAGCCACATGGAATGGTTGAGACAAGAATTTTTGCATTTTACGTGCGCGATTCACAGTCATCTTATCTTCGTCAGACAATTCATCCATACCCAAAATCGCAATAATATCTTGCAATTCTTTATAACGTTGAAGTGTACGTTGAACGCCAGTGGCAATTTCATAATGCTCAATACCAACAATTTTTGGATCAAGCTGACGAGAAGTTGAATCCAAAGGATCCACCGCAGGATAAATACCAAGCTCAGCAATTTGACGTGACAATACGATAGTAGAGTCCAAATGCGCAAATGTTGTTGCAGGTGCAGGGTCAGTTAAGTCATCGGCAGGTACATAAACAGCTTGTACTGAAGTGATTGAACCTGTTTTAGTCGAAGCAATACGCTCTTGCAAACGGCCCATTTCTTCAGCCAATGTAGGCTGATAACCCACCGCTGATGGCATACGACCCAATAGTGCCGATACTTCAACACCAGCTAGAGAATAACGGTAGATGTTATCGATAAAGATAAGAACATCACGTCCTTCATCACGGAAATATTCAGCCATGGTCAAACCAGTCAATGCAACACGAAGACGGTTACCTGGAGGCTCATTCATTTGACCATACACCAACGCCACTTTATCAAGTACGTTTGATTCTTTCATTTCATAATAGAAATCGTTGCCTTCACGTGTACGCTCACCAACACCAGCAAACACAGAGAAACCACCATGGCCTGTTGCGATATTGTTGATCAATTCCATCATGTTTACTGTTTTACCAACACCAGCACCACCAAACAGACCAACTTTACCACCCTTAGCGATAGGTGCCATCAAGTCGATAACTTTAATGCCTGTCTCAAGAATATCCGATGCAGGAGATAACTCATCAAAAGCAGGAGCTTTACGATGGATTTCCCAAGTTTCGTCAGTTTTAACTTCAGCGCCTTCAAAATCGATGCCTTCGCCAAGCACATTCATGATACGGCCTAGTGTGCCAGTACCAACTGGAACTTTAATAGCAGCGCCTGTATCATCACATGCTAAGCCACGTTTCAAGCCATCAGTTGCGCCCATTGCGATAGTACGCACAACATTGTCGCCAATGTGTTGCTGAACTTCTAATGTTAAATGCACATCTTGCATTTTTAGGGCGTTATAAATATTTGGCAATTCACCAGCTGGGAAGCGAATGTCAACCACGGGGCCGACGATTTGTACAATATGTCCTATACTCATTGAATATCTCCTAGGTTGACTATGCAGCAGCTGCACCGGCACAAATTTCAGCTAGCTCTTGTGTAATCGCTGCTTGGCGTGCCTTGTTATAAGTAATTTGCAAATCAGATATAATATCTTTTGCGTTATCAGTTGCAGATTTCATTGCAACCATTCGTGCCGATTGTTCGCAAGCTTTGTTTTCCAACACTGCTTGATAAACAATTGTTTCTACGTAGCGGCGCAATAAACCATCTAACACCACTTTACTATCAGGTTCATAAAGGTAATCCCAATAACCTGAACGACTTTCAGCTTCTGGCTCAGGGCAAGGAAGCAACTTCATTTCTGTAGGTGTCTGTGTCATTGTGTTTACAAATGTATTATAAACCAAACGCACTTCGTCATACTCACCTTTGATAAACTTATCAACAGCAAGGCTAACAACACCTAAAATTTCAGAAAATTCAGGCTCATCATTAATATCTTCAGCACTTGCAGCAAGTGTCGCTACCCTGCGCATAAACAAACCTGCGCGGCGACCGATATTAAGCACTTCAACCTCTGCGGTCTCTTTGACTTCTTTCATGCTCGTTAAAGCATGTTTAAGTACGTTTGTGTTCAAACCACCACACAGACCTTTATCTGAGGAGACCACAATATAAGCTACACGTTTCACTTCATCACGAGGAATCAGAAATGTGTGTTTATATTCAGGATGTGATTGCATTAAGTTTGCAACAACAGTATGAAGACCATCAGCATAAGAACGCGATGAAGTCACCGCTTCTTGAGCCTTACGCATTTTACTTGCAGCAACCATTTCCATTGCTTTGGTAATCTTCGAAGTGTTTTGCGTAGCTTTAATTTGCCCGCGAATTTCCTTAGCCGATGCCATGAGAAACTCCTAGTATGTTCCAGTTGCCTTGAAGTCAGCAATTGCTTTCTCCAAAGTTCCTGTCACTTCATCGCTTAATGCTGGCGTAGCATTCAAACCTTTGATGAAATCTGCATGGTTTGAATTCAAATATGCAAGATAAGCTTTTTCAAAAGCTACTACTTTATTCACGTCAATGTCATCAAGATCGCCATTGTTAAGTGCGTAAAGAACAGCAGTCATTTCAGCAACACTTTGCGGTGTGTTTTCATCTTGTTTCAACACTTCAACACCACGTTTACCACGTTCGATTTGTTGACGCGTAGCCTCATCCAAATCAGAAGCAAACTGAGCAAATGCTGCCAATTCACGGTATTGCGCCAAATCAAGGCGAAGACCGCCACCAACTTTTTTCATTGCTTTGGTTTGTGCTGCACCACCCACACGGGAGACAGATAAACCGGCGTTAATCGCTGGGCGCTGACCAGAGTTAAACATAGATGTTTCTAAGAAAATCTGACCATCCGTAATTGAAATTACGTTGGTAGGTACGAATGCCGAAACATCGCCTTCTTGTGTTTCAATAATTGGCAATGAAGTCAAAGAACCCGTTTTACCTTTTACAGCACCATTGGTGAATTTTTCAACATATGTTTCATCAACACGAGAAGCGCGTTCAAGCAAACGCGAGTGAATGTAAAAAACATCCCCTGGATAAGCTTCACGCCCTGGAGGGCGACGCAAAATCAATGAGATTTGACGGTAAGCCCAAGCTTGTTTTGTAAGATCATCATATACGATAAGTGCATCTTCGCCGCGATCACGGAAATACTCACCCATGGTACAACCAGAATATGGTGCGATGAATTGTAACGCTGCAGCTTCAGAAGCATTAGCACATACGATAATTGTATGATCTAAAGCATCATGTTCTTTTAATGTGCGCACCACGTTTGCAACTGTGGACGCTTTTTGACCAATCGCCACATAAACACAAGTTACACCTGTATCTTTTTGGTTAATGATTGTATCAATAGCAATTGCAGTTTTGCCTGTTTGGCGGTCACCAATAATAAGCTCACGTTGACCTCGGCCGACAGGAACCATGGAATCAATTGCTTTAATACCAGTTTGCAAAGGCTGATCAACAGACTTACGTTCAATTACACCTGGTGCGATTTTTTCAACAGCATCAAAGCCGTCATTATCAACAGGACCTTTACCATCAATAGGCTGACCCAAAGCATTCAATACGCGACCTTTCAAACCAGCGCCTACAGGCACCTCGAAAATACGGCCCGTACACTTCACTTCGTCGCCTTCACACAAATGTGTATACTCGCCGAAAATAACTGCGCCCACACTGTCTTGTTCAAGGTTTAGAACCATGCCTAAAGTGTCGCCAGGAAACTCAAGCATCTCACCAGCCATTGCAGCTGTAAGACCATGAATCAATGCAACACCATCACCAACTGAAATCAAACGACCAACGTTTGCATCACTAGCACTGGCTTCAAAGCCTTTGATTTGTTCTTTAATAATTGAACTAATTTCTGCTGTATCAAGTTTCATAATCTCAACATCCTCTGTATCTAATCAAACCGACAATGCACGTTTCAAGCCATTCAGACGGCCACGTACAGAGTGATCAATTTGGCGATCGCCAATATTTAGAATCAAACCACCTACGATTGAGGCATCAGTCGTTACATTTAAGTCGACTTTTTTACCAAGCCCCGTGCTAATTGATTCTTTAAGTTTAGCAGTCAGTACTGAATCCATATCAGTTGCAACTGTTACATCGATCATAACTTGCGCATTGGATTCGCGAATCATTGCCTCAAGCATCTCATCAATGTACGGCAACAACGTTGATTTATTGCGAGAGCATAACAACACCAACAAACGAAGTACGCGTTCATCTTCAACCGCCGCCGCTTTTGCAACAATCTTGGCGCGATCTTCAGCCGTGTACTGGGCATTCATCAAAAGTGCTTGGGCATCTTCATTCTGAGCAACCTGCGCAAGCTTATGCAGGTCTGCTGCTACATCAACACCCTCTTGATGTAGCTCAAACAAAGCCGCTGCATAGCGACTTGCTATTGATCTTTCAGCACTCATGCCGAAACACCCTCAGCAATAACCTTCTCAATCAATGCTGCATGTTTGTTTGCATCAAGCTCAGACTCTACAATCTTCTCGGCCGCTAAAATCGCCAATGCTGCAACTTCTTGACGCAACCCTTGACGCAAACGACCAGCTTCTGCTTCTGCTTCTTCTTTCGCGCTTTGAACAATAAGCTCACCATCGTGACGCGCTTTAGAAACAGCTTCTTCCGAAACCTCTATCGCACGACGCTCAGCAGCAGATACAATTTCTTGTGCCTTTTGCTTTGCTTTTTCGACTTGCACCTTGGCTTCAGCTTCCGCATCAGCTTGTGCATTTTGACCAGCTTGTGCTGCTGCAAGACCATCCGCAATTTTTTGCGTACGCGCTTCCATCGCATCATTCAAAGGTTTATAAAGAAGTTTGGTAAGCAAGGCAACCATCGTTAAAAATACGATAATTTGCCCAAATAACGTTACATCTAAACTCATCTTTTCACCCCTTTTATCATTCTATTGTTTACTAATTTAGCCCAAGAATGGGTTAGCGAACAAGAACCATAGAGCGAAAGCCATAATAATGAACGGGAATGATTCCATCAAACCAGCGAAAATAAACATGTTAAACATCAATTGTGGACGCATTTCTGGTTGACGAGAAATACCTTCCAAAGTTTTAGAACAAATCAAGCCCCAGCCAATTGCTGAACCCAAACCTGCAGCTGCCAAAATAACGCCTACAGATATAGCTGTTGCAGCGGTGATAATTACTGATGCATCCATTGTATTAATACTCCTTAGTTTTTAGTTTTGTAAACTTTTTTATATCGCTTTGCGATTAGTGCTCTACTGGTTGGTGCGCAATTGATAAGTACACCACAGTAAGAATCATGAAGATAAAGGCTTGCAACAAGCCAATGAACATATGGAACAATGACCAGGCTAAGCCAACCACAATACCAACAAGCTCTGTCAAAACACCACCTACTGACATCAAGTCTTCAAGTGTTCCAACCAATAGCAGCGAAGCAATCAACAAAAAGATAACTTCACCTGCAAACATATTACCAAATAAACGGAACGAAAGACTTAAAGGCTTAGCAATCTCCTCAACCAACTTTAGAATCAAGTTGATCGGCATCACGATTGGCTTTAGATAAATAGGCACCAAGCTGGTGAAAGGCTCCATCACCAATTCTTTCATAAAGTGAACAGGCTTCAATTTAAATTCATAATAAAGCACCAAAATAAACACTGAAATACCCATGGCCGCTGGCAAATTCAAATCATTGGTAGGCACTGGCCTAAATGCAGGCGCACCAAGCGCATGAGCAATAGAACCAAACAGGTAAGCAGGAAAAATATCAATGCAGTTGCATAAGAAAATAAAGATGAAAATCGTAAACGCCAAAGGCGCAACAATTGGATTATGAACTGGGAAATTATCTTTAACAGTAGTGTTGATGAAATCAACCACAGTTTCAATAAAGTTTTGCGCACCAGTGGGTGCACC
This sequence comes from Ghiorsea sp., assembly GCA_021772875.1. Lineage (GTDB taxonomy): Bacteria > Pseudomonadota > Zetaproteobacteria > Mariprofundales > Mariprofundaceae > Ghiorsea. Next base: position 6,747 of record JAJFLD010000215.1, read on the forward strand.
TTCAACTATACGACCACGCAACCACAGTGCAAAACCAACCAACAGTGTCGCTATGCCCACAGTCATAATCATCGTATCCACGTGGATCTGCATAAATGGATTAGTGTCATCAAACTTGTATGTCCAGTATTCTAAATGATCTGCAATACTAGAGCCATGTTCTTGTTCTTGTTCAACATACGCCTGCTCAGTCAAGACTATCTCCCTTCATTTTCTTCAAAATCAGAATCAAACTTCTTACATACATCGTGACATAGGCCATCGCCATGCCAACAATCAAAAACAACGGCTGCAAATCCAACATCAACACGCCTACAGCCAACACCAACAAGAACAAAATAAAACGTAGTCCTGCTGACTTAAGCAATAGTCCCCTATCACCCTTGGACAAATACACACTTCGATGAACGTGCCATGTCGACAAAACCACGACCAAACCACCGAACAAAACACTTACTGGAGATGAAAACAGAAGCCCTGCCAACAAAGCGCTTAGGAATGTTATCACCACCTGCCAAAGCACCACTGAACGAATCTCAACATCTTGTTCAGCATCAACATTCAACATAGGAAACGTCCCCAAACAAAAGAGCTCCCCTCTCAAGTGCGGCGATTTCTAACAGAAGCAAAACCAAAAAACAAACTATTAATTTTACATTAAAAAAGGGTGACCTCAGCCACCCTTTTTTCTCTTTTCTTATAACTACTTAAAGTTAGAAGTCCATTGTGATCGCTGCTGAAGCCATGGCAAAGACTGGCGTTTTCTTACCATCAAGCATAACTTTTTTAGATGAAACAGCAGCACCAAGATCAATTCTGGCAGCCCATAAATCGAGGCCTAAACCAAGTGTAGGCACAAGACCAATATTATTCTGTGCAATATTTTTAAATGCGCCCACGCGAAGCGCCAATATACTAAACGCATCCCACTCTAAACCAACATTCCAGTATTGCGATTTACTATTGGCAACAGCACCATTATTTTTGGTGATATCGTAACCAGCTTCAACAGTGAATGTATTGCTGGGAATCCAAGCTACACCAACTTTTGCCTGCGGCCTCAATTTATAAACATAACCCGAAGCCTTGTGCTCAAAAGATGGCGAATTTACATTACGCGCTGTCAATCCAAACTGCCAATCTGGAATACGATACATTGCGCCCAAATCAATACCTACACCTGACGACGTTTCTATGTTATCTCGGTTAAACGACGTCGTCTTTGCGTTCGGGTTACTAAAGATCAGCACATCTGTTGCAATCAAATCAGCGCGCAAATATTTAAGCACAGTACCAAAACTTAAATTATCGTTCATGCTATAACCATAAGTCACGCCAACTTCAGATATCACAGCACCACGCGTGGAAATCACTGTATTATTTTTAGTCAAATCGCCCGGCGCAGAATGAATAGTTATCAGCGTGCTTGTCATCACCTGTTGCTGCCCTACTGCTGTATTGTCATTAAGCAGCGCTTGATCATAGGCTGCAACAACAGCATTTGCTTGTTGTGCTGTAAGTGCATTGCCGCCTGTTTGCAATGATGCAATCATTTTATCCCTCTGCGACACAGAAAAATAAGCTGGCGCTATAGGAACAGGGGAGGTTGCTCCACCAGCAAACGCATTAGACAAATCAAGGCCGCTGTTTTGGTTATCAATTCTTACAGTATTGTTCACTTCAGCAAAGACTCTCAACCCCAATCCATAGTTTGCCACGCGCCCACCTAACGTAGCTCCTCCCAACATATTCACGCCACCAGGACGCGGATCCAGCTTAGCAACACCTTGCACCAAACGAGCGGCATCAACCATTTGCTGAGAACTAAACTTTCCATTTGCGTTACTAACTGTGCTAGGCAGAGCCTTTGCTATATTATAATTTTTTGCAAATGTACCAAATAAATAGGCTCCTCCATCACCATTCAATGTGAAACCAATATCTTTACCACTTAAATTATTGTTATCAACAGCTTCACTCTCAACAGCCTCACCAAAAAAGCCATACGCTGCCGGATTCCAATAAGAAGCTTCGACGCCTTTGGTCGATGCCACATTAGAACCACCCATACCCAGCGCCCTTACGCTCGAAGGTTTAAATTCTGAAGCAATTGCAGCTGAAGACAGCCCCAACATAGAAACAACCAAGCCAGATAATATTTTCTTCTTCATAAATCCTCCAAATAAACATTAATCGATAGATTAAAGCAAAAAAAAGAGCCCCGCAAGTGCGAGGCTCTTTAAAATGTGTCTTTTTATTATGTTAAGCTTCAGCAGCTTCTACAGCAACAACTTTAGTATTTTCAACCAATTCAATCAATGCCATAGGAGCAGCATCGCCAACGCGAAAACGCGTTTTAATGATACGCGTATAACCACCTGGACGTTCAGTGAATGCATTTGCCACATCGGAGAACAAATGATCTACAAT
>JAJFLD010000216.1 GCA_021772875.1 Ghiorsea sp.
AGCTTGCAGACTTAAGAATTGATACAGGCAAATGCTCTGATAAAGAAGCAGTAGCTAAAATAGTGACCTTTCTGTCAGAATAAGGCGCATGATTATTTCTTCTATCCAACAATACCGCGTTGATTTGGGCGCACGTGCTTATGATATTCATATTGAATCGGGTTGTTTGCCTGAGATTGGTATTAAACTTACCTCACTATTTGGCAAAGCAAGCCGCTGTTTGATTGTGAGCAATGATGTGGTTGCACCTTTATATTTAGATATCGTGCGAAGTTCACTGGAAGCTCAGGGTTGGGCTGTTGCAGTGTATTTGATGCCCGATGGCGAGCAATTTAAAAACATTGAGCAGTGGTCTAAGATTATGGATGCGTTGATGGCTACAAAATTATCACGCCATGAACCTGTGATTGCCTTGGGTGGTGGAGTTGTGGGTGACATGACTGGTTTTGCCGCATCATGTTATCGCCGCGGTATTCCATTTGTGCAAATTCCAACCACAGTATTGGCGCAGGTGGATTCAAGTGTGGGTGGTAAAACTGCAATCAACCATCCGCATGGCAAGAATATGATAGGTGCTTTTTATCAACCTAAATTGGTTTGGATTGACCCATTAGTGTTGAACACGCTTGAGCAACGGCAAGTGCCTGCAGGTTTAGCAGAAGTTATCAAATATGGTTTGATTCGGGATAAAGATTTCTTTCTTTGGTTATCACAACATATGCAAGAGTTATTGGCCTTGGATGACGATATTATAAGCCAAGCCATACTTCGCTCTTGTGCCCATAAAGCAGAAGTGGTGATGGCAGATGAGACGGAACAAGGGCAACGCGCCTTGTTAAACCTAGGCCATACGTTTGGTCATGCCATTGAATCAATGACGCATTACACAACATACCTACATGGTGAAGCGGTTGCTTTAGGCACGATGATGGCAACACGGCTGTCTGAACAGTTGGGCTTTGCCGCAAAGGGTACGGAACAACACGTGGTTCAAATTTTTAAAGCCGCCAACTTACCTACAGAAATCCCACAGTTTACAGCAGATGCATGGTTGGATGCCATGGGCCACGACAAGAAAAATATTGGTAGTTTAATTCGTTATGTTTTATTGCGCGATATTGGCGATGCTTTTATTGCAGAAGACGTGACAGATAAAGATATTCGAGCCCTTATCGCATCATTTGCGCCGTGAATTAATCTTCAGTGCCTGCAATAAGGCGTTTGATGTTGCTGTGATGACGAATAATCATGAGGCTTCCCAAAAGAGAACAAGTCATAATACCTTCCTGAGTTGCATCAAGTAACCAAGCGAAAACAGGTAAAACAGCACCTGCGAGCATAGATGCAAGGGAAACAAATTTTGAAAGCTTAAATACAAGCAACCAAACCACAAAAGAACACAATGCTACCCAAGGCATCCAAGGGATTAATACACCAAACATGGTTGCAACCCCTTTACCACCTTTGAATTTAAGGTAGATAGGGAAGATGTGTCCTAGAAATGCAGCAAGTGCAATCAGGGCAATTTCGAATTCATTCAGTCCCAGTTGAAAGGCAAATGCTACGGGTATCACACCTTTTAAAATATCTGCAAGCAAGGTAAGTATACCAACCTTTTTTCCGCCAGTTCTTAACGCATTGGTAGCGCCAATATTACCGCTGCCATGTTGTCGAGGATCTTTGCCAGAGAGCCAACGTGAAAACAATAAACCAAAAGGGATAGCGCCCATAAAGTATGTCGCGGTAAGTAACAATAATGCTGGTTGGGATAGAGAAAATGCCATGTTTTAGGTCTTGCGGTAATGTGTGCGTGCGCTATCAAGGCGCTGTTGCAACAAAGTAGCTTGGTTATCACTTGCTAAAACGGGCAATAACGACTCGAAAGAGGCTGTTGTGCCAAACATTTCAGGGAAAGCTTGGTCTTGTGTGATGTTATCATATTTGAGTAATTTAAGCTGTTCGGCTGTGACAAAGGGTTTGGGTAAGAGTTTGGCGATAATGGGCAATAAAATAGCATTGAAAAGGGGCATTGAAAATACGATACGTTTGCGACCAAGGGCTTGCATCCACAAGTTGGTGATGGTCTTTAGCGTGTATGTTTGGCTGCCGGCAAGGGTGAAGATTTGTTTTGAAGTCTTAGCATTGCCGATGCTTAATACAAATGCGCGCGCGACGTCTTCGACCCAAATAGGTTGAAACTTGGCCTGTTCTGAAAGGGCTGGTAAAAAAGGTGCAAAGGCAGATAAAGATTTTAAGCGCATTAGAAACGAATCATTAGCGCCAAAAATGGTTGCGGGTCTAAAAATTGTCCACTGCAAGCTTGTATTTTGTATGATGTCTTCTGCTTGGCGTTTGCTTTTTGCATAGGCATTTTCTTTCACTGCATCTTCGCTAAGCAAGGCACTCATATGCAACAATTGTGGTACATGAGCATTTTCACAGGCAACACAAACTTTTTTTACGCCTTCAATGTGTTCAGCTTCAAGGGTGTTTCGGCCACTCTCAAAGAGTAACCCCACCAAGTTAATCACACAGTCATTGCCTTGAATCGCCTCATCCAAGCCTTTGCCCGATACAATATCAGCAACTTTCACTTGAATACCTTTAAGACGCATATCGCGCGCACGTGCAGGATGCCGTGTAGTAATAGTGACTTGATGACCTGCATCAATGGCTTGGCGTGCAATCGCCCTACCCACAAAACTAGCACCACCAATGATGCAAATACGTTTACTCATATCAGAAAATCCCCATGCATATCAATCAAGTATATCAAAGCTGCGCATAGTATACTTAATGCAATAAATTGTCAGGCTTACAGTTGGTTTTGTGCCAGCTCACCTTTGGTTTGATGGCTGATGGCATTATTGGCTTTTAAATATACCAAATCAGGTTGAAATAAAGCTGCTTCGTTTGTCTCAAATTCAGCATAGGTGCAAATAATAAGTATGTCGTCAACATTAGCCTTGTGCGCAGCGGCACCATTGATGCCAATTGTTTTAGAGCCAGCAGGCGCAACAATGGCATAGGTGGTAAAACGTTCACCATTGGTAACATTGTAAATGTGCAATTGTTCAAAGGGTAAAATATTTGCCGCATGCATGAGCTCACGGTCTATGGCACATGAACCTTCATAAGCAAGCTCTGCGTGGGTGACAGTAGCGCGATGCAGTTTTGATTTAAGTAATGTTAAACGCATAATTTTTCCTTGGGAGAGGCATCCAAATCAATGGGCATATTATCAATGAGCCTGGTCGATCCAATGTAGGCTGCAATGAAAATACGCAGCGGCTCGTTTGTTTCTAGTGATGTTGCAGGCAACAACGTATGTTCATGACAAAGCGTTAAGTAATCAAGATGGATATTTTGTTGTTGTAGATGCGCCAGGCCAAGGTTTAAAGTGGATTGTAAGTCTAAACCTTCTATGGCTGCATCTTGTATCAAACGCATAGTTGCTATCAAAGCAACAGCTTGTTGGCGTTCGTTTGTGCTTAAATAACGATTGCGACTACTTTTGGCCAAGCCATCTTTTTCACGTTTGGTTTCACTTGCTACAATTTCAATGGGCATATGTAAATCAGCAACCATGCGCCGAATGATGGTCAGTTGTTGAAAATCTTTCTCACCAAAAATAGCAATATGCGGCTGAACAATATTAAAGAGTATATTCACAACAGTGGCAACACCATCAAAGTGCCCTGCGCGTGATTGTCCACAAAGATGTTGGCTCAATGCACCAACAGTTAAGCTGACTTGCATACCGTGTTCAGGGTATAAGTTGTGAGGGTGAAAGAGAAAATCTACACCTTCTTGTTTACATATTTCAGCATCTTGGGAGAAAGGTTTTGGATATTGTTCAAAATCTTCACCAACACCAAATTGAAGCGGATTGACATAAATACTTACCACCACAATGTCCGCTAAACGTTTGGCTTTGCGTATCAATGATATATGGCCTTCATGCAAGCAACCCATGGTTGCAACAAGTGCGATACGTTCTTTTTGAAAATTGCCCAGCTGCTGTTGAAGTTCAGGGGCGGAAGTTATTATTTTCACCGATGATTTCTCACATCATTTGCCCATGTTGCAATGGCCTCAGTGGCTTGCTCACGCAAATTGGCATAAGGCTTGGCAAAAGGGGGTGTATGTTCAGAAAGACCCAGCACATCATGCCAGACCAACACTTGTGCATCACAAGTCAAACCCGCACCAATACCAACTGTAGAAATATTGATTTGTTGGGTGATTTGAGCAGCCAAATCATCAGGGATACACTCCAACACTATCGCCAAAGCACCTGCCTTAGCGACAGCAAGAGCATCATCATAAATGCTTTGGTATTCTTCATGGCTGTTACCACGCGGTTTGAAATTACCAAATCTTTTCACTGATTGCGGCGTCAAACCCACGTGTCCTACCACTGCAATACCACGCTCACTAAGAAACTGAATGGTTTCAGCCATAGCAACACCACCTTCAAGTTTCACCGCGTCACAGCCTGTTTCTTGTAAAATGCGTGCACTTGTTGCAAAAGCTTGTTCTTTAGATTGTTGGTAAGCGCCAAAGGGCAAATCGCAAACCACCCATGCTGATTGGCGAGCGCGCATCACAGCAGAAGTGTGTAGTATCATGTCTTCAATGGTTACGGGAATTGTGGTGTCATAGCCTAAGTTGACCATGCCAAGCGAATCGCCAACCAAAATGACATCAACGCCAGCTTGTTCGGCAATACGTGTTGACCCTGCATCATAAGCAGTAAGCCATACCAGAGGTTGTTGTTGCTGTTTTGCTGCAATAAGTGTGGCAGCAGTAACTTTCTTGTTCATTGTTTTCCCCGTTCCGCTTCGGTCTGCAAGGCAGTACCGTCTTCTGGAGTTCTTCATAGCTGGCGACAATGTTAGCATGCATATTAAAAATGACCAATTCAGTATGGCACAAGCACCTTAAGCGGTGATGAATGTTACCTATACTTACCCATGGCTGTAATTATGATGCGCAACAATTCTTAAGTAAGGAGTATGCAATGAAAAAAATATTAGCAGCAGCTTTGATGGTTACAGGTTTTGTGAGTTTAGCCACGGCAGCAGAATGGAAATCCAATCTTGAGTTGGGTTATGTGCAAACCAGCGGCAATACTGAAACAAGCTCAATGAATACCAAGGGTAAAGCTATTCGTGATGGTGAGACATGGCGTACAACGGTGCAGGCTTCAGCTTTAAATGCTACCGATGCCAAAAGAACAATTGCTGAAAAATATGCAATTTCAGCGCAAGAGGATTGGAAAATAAGCGAATCAGGCTTTTTATTTGGTCGTATAGCTTTTGATACAGATCGTTTTGGTGGTTTCAAAAAACGCACAAGTGAAACGCTGGGTTATGGTTTTGATATTTTAAAAACTGATGAGCGACAATGGAATGCAGAGATTGGTGGTGGTGCGCGTCAAACTGAGCTTACCACAGGTGAAAAAACATCCAATGTTGTGGTGCGCGCGGCTACTTTTTACAACTGGAAAATCAGTAAAACAGCGACCTTTTCGCAAGAGCTGAAATCAGAAGGTGGTAAAGATGGTTATGTCAGTAATTCAGTAACCTCATTATTAAATCAAGTATCAGGTAATCTCTCAAGCAAGGTTTCTTATGCTGTTCAACACACTTCAAAAGTGCCAGTAGGTACAAAAAAGCTGAACAAAGAATTGTCGGCATCGTTGGTTTTTTCTTACTAACAGCTTTAAGCCAAGTTGTCTGAAAACCAAAGGGCGCTAACGATGTTGGCGCCTTTTTTTGATATAACCCTAAGATGTGTGTATCGACAAATTAATCTGAGTTCCATACCTTTCTTCACTTGAATGAGGAAGAGAGGTGGTTTTGATTTGCATCATTCAGTAACACAACAACAATTGCTTTCTGATTTGGGTCAGATATTGCCTGCTGCATCTATTTTAACCGCCAAAGAACAACTTCAACCTTATGAAT
>JAJFLD010000217.1 GCA_021772875.1 Ghiorsea sp.
TGCAATGGCAGCTTGTGAACCAGACTCAATATCTTCTTTCCATTCTTCGCCGGGCTCGCGCAAATGCACATGCATATCAATCAAACCAGGGCAAACAATCAAACCTTTGGCATCAATGGTTTGTTTGGCAGTGCCTTGAAATACACCAACACCTGCCACTTTGCCATCGGCCAACCAAACATCACATACTTCATCAATATGGTTTGCAGGATCAATCACGCGACCATTTGTTATAAGTACATCACTCATGCTGATTCACCCCCACCACATAACGCTGTTAAAGCAGCCATACGAACAGCCACCCCGTGTTCCACCTTTTGTAAAATTAAACTTTTCATCGAATCAGCCACGTCTGTTGCAATTTCTACCCCACGATTCATCGGCCCTGGATGCATCACCATACAATGATCGCCTGCTGCTTTGAGGCGTTTCATGTTTAAGCCATAGGTTTCATGGTACTCACGGATTGAAGGAAAACAGCAATTGTGGGTCAAACGCTCAGTTTGCACCCGCAACATATAAAGAATATCTGTGCCTTTTAATGCTGCATCAAAATCATGATACACTTCACAACCATAACGCTCCACAAAGGAGGGCAGCAATGTTTTGGGTGCCACAAGGCGCACTTTATAACCCATAATTTTTGCCGCCAACAAATGGGAGCGCGCCACGCGCGAATGGCTAATGTCTCCCACTATGGTCATGGTTTTACCCTGAACATCACCAATATTATGTTTTAGCGTTAACAAATCAGTGAGGATTTGAGTGGGGTGTTCATGTGAACCATCACCAGCATTGATTAAAGCTGTGTTATCCAAAAATTCGGCTAAAAATTCACATGTGCCTGCAATCGAATGACGAATCACCAACACATGCGGCTGCATTGCCGCCAGCGTTTGCCCCGTATCTAACAAACTCTCACCTTTTTTAGTGGCCGATGTGGCAGCAGAGATGTTAATCACATCAGCAGATAATCGTTTGCCGGCAATTTCAAAGCTGGTGCGGGTGCGGGTAGAATTTTCAAAAAAAAGATTAATGATTGTTTTGCCACGCAAGGTGGGTGCTTTTTTAGAATCTCGTGAGTTGATGTCGATAAAGTCATCACCTAAGTTGACCAGCGATTCAATTTGTTCGCGGCTCAACCCTCCAATACCAAATAAGTGTTTTAAGCCAAATAAGGGTTTAGGCATGTTTTTTCTCCGTTAACTCGGGGTGTGCTGCAATAAAATCTTCCAAAAAAACGGCGGCAGCGGTTTGATCCAGCTTGGCGCGCATTTTTTTCTCATTCAAACCTTGGGCAAACAATCTTTCTTTGGCTGTCCAGGTTGAAAGGCGCTCATCTTGAAAAACGATGGGTAAATCTATCGTTTCTGCCAGTTGTCGCGCGGCTTTGCGACAATCTTCGGCTTGTACACCTTCTGTGCCATCCATGTTTTTAGGCAGCCCCACTACAATCGCTTTAATGCCGTATTCTATTAACAATTTTGCAACTTGCCTTGGCCAGCCTTGGTCTTTGCGAAATAAGCATGTTACGCCGTGGCAGGAATAACCCAAACGATCGGACACAGCCACACCAATACGTGTTCCCCCAATGTCTAAGGCCAGCAGCGGTAGTGAAACCTCAGAAATTGAGCAAAATTTGTTGTTCATCAAACCCCATGTTTAGCAATGTTTCCGTGCATGCATCTACCATCACATTCATGCCAGCTAGGCACACTATAGTATTTTCTGGTGATGGTTTATTTTCTTCTAAAGCATGTTGCACATAACCCACTGGCCCATGCCAATCATCATGCCCTGTCGCTAAAGAAACACTGACCTGCACATCATGCTCAGACAAATTTTCCAACTCATCAGTTAACAAATGGTGCATCGCACTTAAAAACCCCGCATATATCGAAATATGCCCGTAATCTTTACGGTGTTGAATCAAATCAAGCCATGCACTTCGCAATGGTGCAATGCCCGTACCTACACCCATCAAAATAATATTTTTGCCCTGATGTTTTGCAAAATTAAACCCTTTGCCCATTGGCCCTTCCACTTGCACATCATCGCCCACTTGCAACTGAACAAGGGCATTGGAAAGAGCTGTCACGCCTTTAATTACAAACTCATAAGTTGCTGTATCATGCGGACTCGAAGCAATCGCAAAATACGATGCCTGCAATTTGGGTTGCATTGGTAAACATACGCGTACACATTGCCCTGCAAGAAACATAGGTAGGTTTTGGTGTGGAAGGGCTGTAAACGTTAATTTAACAACCACATCATCACATGATGGGTCTGTTAGGCGCTCATTCTTTTGCAAGCGCAGCAAAAATGGTACTGGGTTGGGCAAGTAAACCTCCACAAAACGAGGGCAAGTATGATAAAGGATTGGCAACTATGCAAAATGTAACATGTGTTGAACTACGAATGGACGCTCAAGCCGTTGCAGAGCTAGCCTTTGCGCAACTTATGACAACCTTCAATGCGCTCGGTGGGTCCGAAGAAACTGACACCGATTCTGGAAACATCACCCGTGTGGCATGGTTTGAAGTTGCAGAAGATACACAAGCGCAATACCAGCGCCTCACCACTGCCGCACTGGTGCTCGGTGCCAAAGCATCGCAATTTCACATCACCACACTCAATGATGATTGGGCAACAGCATGGCAAAAAAATTGGACTGCCATGCCTATTGGTCAATCTTTATGCGTGCGCCCATCTTTTTGCACCGCTCTACCAGACCGTGCTATTGATATCGTGCTCGACCCTGGCATGGCCTTTGGCACAGGCACACATCCCACCACTTTCCTCTGCCTAGAAGCTGTGGAAGATTATTGCTTAAAACAAACGCCTCAAAGCCTCTTGGATATGGGCGCTGGTTCTGGTTTGCTTGCCATCACCGCGGCAAAGATGGGCGCTTTGGATATCCACGCTGTTGATTATGATCCTATATCCGTAGAAGCATGTGAAGTGAATGCCGCTATCAATGGGATTAGCCTTATTGCTTTGTTGGGTGATGTGCCACCAAGCCACACATTTGAGCTGGTGGTTGCCAATATTTTGATTGGCCCGCTCTTGGATATGGCGACACCACTTGCCGCCTGTGTAGAAAAACAACTTATTTTATCAGGTGTTTTAATCAGCCAAGTGCCATCACTGATTGAAGCTTACGCAAAAGCGGGGTTACAACATCAGCAAACCAATACACGTGAAGAATGGGCAGCCGTTGTTTTTAGTCGTTAAATACGCTCCCATCGCATGAAGCTTAAGTTTGCCCATATCTATATACCCGCAGTCTTGGTGATTTGGCTTGGGCTTTTTTTAGACAGCAGCAATATGGCGCAACACATCAGTTATGGCCAAAACATCACCAACATTATTGTTTGTTTGGTGTTTGTGTGGATATTCTTCCATGTTTCTAAAATCACCAAACAACTTATGCTCTTTGGTCTTATCATAGCTTATATTGGTGAAGTGACACTTTCACTGGGCTTGGGCATGTATACCTATCGTTTGGAACATGTGCCCTTTTATGTGCCACTTGGGCATACCATTGTGTATGCAGGTATTTATTACATCACCAAAGAACCTTGGGTGCGCCAACATCAGCAAAACATCATACGCCTGCTCTACCCCATCATGATTATCTATAGCACGCTTTGGTTTTTCTTTGCCCATGATGCGCTTGGGTTTGTTTGTATGTTAGCCGTGGTTGTGCTGTTTAAAATCATGCCCGAAACCAAACTTTTCTTTTTATTGATGTTTTTTATGGTGGTGTATTTGGAGCTATTGGGCACCCATTACCAAAGCTGGCATTGGCCAGAGCTTTGGTTTGGTATGTTTACATGGATGCCAAGCGCAAATCCGCCCAGCGGCATTGGTGTAATCTATTTTGCTTTTGATGCCCTTTGTTTACTCGGCTACAAACACTTCAATCTCAAAATATGGCGTCGCTTTCGCCGCATTCAAAAGCTTACGCGTTCCCACGCTTAAGCATATGGCTCAAGGTCTGGCTTAGTGCCTCAAAACTAAAAGGTTTAAGGAGCACTTTGCTATGCGCTATTTTTGGGTCATCGGTCATGATTTTTTGCTTGTCATAACCTGTCACAAAAATCACTGGCACTTCAGCATTAAGCACTCGAATAGCCTTAACCAAAGCAATACCCCCCACTTGTGGCATCATCACATCCGTCAGCACAAGGGCAATACTTTCACTATGCTCTTTAAAAATATCTAAAGCAACAGCACCATTCTCAGCTTCTAGCACATCATAGTGCAAATCGCGTAATACTTCTGCGGTTGTTTCGCGCATAGCATCATCATCATCCACCAATAAAATTTTCTCTTTTTTGCCATACACAATGATTTCAGCTTCTTCCTTTTCCACAAAATCTTTGGTCAAAGGAAGAAATATACTGAAGCATGTGCTCACCCCAAGCTGGCTTTCCACTTCAATCATGCCTTCATGCCTTTGAATGGAGCCATACACCATAGACAAGCCCAAGCCTGTACCTTGGCCAACTTCTTTGGTCGTAAAAAAAGGCTCGAAAATATTGCTTTTTGCATCTGAAGAAATGCCGCAACCATTATCTCTAACTTTGATAACACCAACCTTTGCCTCTGCATGATTTGGATTCTTTTTTTGCATCTCCAAGGGCATATCTTGAAACGTGATTTCGCATTCAATGTTAGGCTTAGAAACACCTGCAACAGCATCACAAGCATTATTAAATAGATTCATCAACACTTGTTGTAACTGTTTCTTATCACCTAAAATATACAGTTTTTCATCACAAATCGTACACGCATGTTCAATATTTTCAGGCAAGTGTGTGCGTGCAAGCTTAAAGGCCTCAGCAATAAATTTATTCAAATAAATCGGCTTCATTTCAACACGGTCTTTGCGTGCATAAGTCAGCAGCTGATATGTCATTTCTGCCGCTCGTTCACTTAAAATGTCAATCGTGTTGAGCTTTTTCTGCACTTGTACTTGATTAGCAATATTCATGTTTGCCAAATAAACGTTGCCTTTAATGGCCGCCAAGATGTTGTTAAAATCATGTGCTATTCCGCCCACCAACACCCCAACAGATTCCAGTTTTTGCGCTTGAAAAAATCGATCTTCTAACGCTTCGATTTCACTCAAATCATTATGGATAGCCACATAATTGATAATACGCCCCGCCTTGTCTTTTACAGGTGTAATATCCATGTTGGCTCTGTATTGGCTGCCATCTTTTCTCTTCTCAATAAGTTTGTGCGACCAAACTTTTCCTTTGGAAATCGTCTGCCACAAATCCTTATAAAATTGTTGATCTTGATTACCGCTTTTTAATACTCGTGCATTTTTACCGATAAGATCTTCTTTCACGTAACCTGTGATTTGAGAATATGCCTCATTGATGTATTCAATCATACCTCTGGCATTCGTAATCAAAATGGCTTCTCTGGCCTGTTCCAAACAATTTGAATGCAAACGTAATAGATTTTCCCGCTTCTCGCGTTGCATCACAATACCAGCAAGCCTTGCTGCAGCTTCCAAATCTTTCAGCTCATCTGCATCAGGTAATGCGGGGTCGTCATAATACATGCCAAATGCACCCAACTCTGCCCCATCAAAACCCAATATAGGTTCCGACCAACAGCAGCCCATAGGCAAAACCTGCCCATCGTTTTCTTCCCTAGCATCAGCATAAAGAGAAACATCTTCAATCAGCAAGCGTTGCCCCACATACGTGGTTGTGCCACAAGCATTCGTGCTTAAACCATGCCTTAGCTCACGCGCTGCCTTGGCATAAGCTTTAAGTAAACTTTGTGTATTGCCAGGCATCTGCTTATCCGTTTGGCTGGTGGCTAAAACCACACAACGTAATCCGTTATGACGTGATTCATAAAGCAAGGCAATCGCTTTAAAAATATCGCTTGCTGGCTGACCTGTTGCAATCATTCTTAATATTTCCGCGGTGTTCAAAATCATGTGCTCTGATTTCAATAATGCTTTTTCTCTATCTTCAGTGTGCAAACGAAGTGTGATGTTTTGTAAATGTACGCGGTAGCTGCTCTGCGCAATAATGATAATGAATACAACATACATCACCCCAACATTCGCCAGCATCTCGATATCAGGTAAAGGGTTTAAGAAAAGGCTGATGATTAATGGCGTTCCCGCAATCACTGCAAAACTAAATATTGCACTGCGCAATGCTGAAAGTGTTGCCAACGAACCTGCAATCACACCAAGTGTAACCACTGCCGTTAAACTCAGATGAAGAAAATCTTCGGGTAACAACCAAATACCTGCCGCACCCCAAACAAGCGCACCTGCAATCACGCCTAAAAGAAATAAATTGCGCCAATATCCTGCCTGTTGCCAAGTTGCCTCTCTTTTCTGGAAAGCTTTTAATAAAAAAATCCGAAAAACCACAACACACAACATGGCAGAAAACCAAGCAATAAGTACCTTATGATCAATATGCAACCACTGCATATATACCAAGGCAAGCCCAGCAACACCATACAACATCACGCCTCGCAACGAAGATGGATAAAGAAACTTTAATTGCTCTAAGAGAATGCGTGCCTCTAAAGTCGCATGTTTAGGCGTGACTTGTATAGAAGGTTCAGTAGCGATATGTGTTATTGTGAGCTCCTTACTTTTCAACATCTGTTTAGCACTGTGTAATGGTCACAGAAAAAAGCATATTTAATGCCATTTCTCTACCATATACGCCCAAGCGACACGTGCCAAGTTATCATCGGAAGTGATGGTTTTTAATTTTTATTGTTCTTATTTTTACGGCGAAGGGTACTGATTT
>JAJFLD010000218.1 GCA_021772875.1 Ghiorsea sp.
ACTCAACGTTTGCAAGGCATCTGCAGCCAACACAGCCGTTGCTTCATCAAATTGTTTGTGGCAAGTGGCTTTACCACGCCTTAAATCATCATCATCCATACACGGCAAATCATCATGAATCAAAGAATAAGTATGCATACATTCAATGCTGGCCGCTGCAGCCATGACTTGTGTCAAATCTTTACCACCACAGGCCTGATAACATGTTAGCAACAGTGCTGGTCGCACACGTTTACCGCCTGCAAGCAAAGAATACAACATCGCTTCCCCTAACCTTGCTGGCACCACGGCACGCTGCTGTTCAATCAGTTGTTTACAAAAATTTTTTACATTGCTGGCATGAGAAAACAAAAATGATGGTGCCTGCATCAATCTTCACCATCAGTATCAAGCACATTCAAACGTTGCTCGGCATCATCAAGTAAGCGCTCGCACTGACGAGAAAGAGTCACACCCTCTTCAAAAGCTGCAACACTCTCTTCTAAAGACAATTTACCAGACTCCAATTTTTCAACCATGCCAGTCAAACCTTCTAATGCTTGCTCAAATGATAAATCCTGATGTTTTCTTTGTTTACTCACCCATGGTCTCCCTTAGAAAAAATCCAACATTAAAGCTTTACCCTATAGGGTCAATGATGGAGGGCACCTAAAATTTTAAAATGGAACTCGCACCGCCCGACAAAGCTCTTTCATCCAAGGTGCTGCAAGCCCAAAATAACCCATGACTATTTCAGCAAAATCATCTTCGCATACCAGCTCACGAGCTATTTGTGCAATAGCTATAAAATCTTTTCGTTTGAGGTCTTCAATCATGGGATGTGTCATCGGAAAACCCTTAGGGGCACGTTTCAAAGCATCACCAGTCATGGCAAAATGTTTATTGAATTTCTCACCTGCTTGGGCGCCTCGCCAAGCATCAGGAAACGTATCAATATGATGACGGATGCCTTTAAGCGCCACAGCATCAGGATGCCACAAACCTACGCCTAAAAAAACTTGCGTTGGTTCAATGTGCACATAAAAACCTGGGGCATGGATATCTTTGCCCTGCTCATGTCGGAACTGTATACCAATATGAGTTTTATAAGGTTGCTTTTGCTTTGAAAAACGTACATCTCTGTGCACGCGCATTAACGACCCCCCCATTTTACTCGCCTTAGCAACAAAATGGGGAGAAAGCTCTTTCAAAGCTGGTGCAATGGCTTCAATCAAAGCAAATGCTGGCTCACGAACTTGTGCTTCATAACTTGTTTTGTGTTCGGCAAACCAATCCCTATGATTGTTTTCGGCCAGCAATCGCAAAAAGGAAAAAGTATCTTCAGTGAATGTCATAAAATTTATGCCGTTAGACTATAGCGCACAGACAAACGATGTGTATCACCTACAGCCAAAGTCACAACATCTTCATCGGCATTCGCACTTTCAACACAAACCATGCCGAGATAACCATCATCGGCTCCAAAATCACCCATGCTTTTGCATTTTTCCAGCCATGGATTCCAAACAATGGTGGCATGACTATTTTCTTTATGTATGTGAATACGGCGCTGTAAGTTGAAGTCTTCAATGACCACATCTTGACCTTGATCCAGATAAATACGATCGACTTCTTCAGCAACAACAATACTGCCCTGCTGTTGCTTGCGCACGCTGCCACTCACTTTATCAATATAATCACAATCTTCTAAACCATGAATCACAATATTGCGCACATCATCGACACAAAAGTAAGTGTGTAATGCTTGGCCAATCACCATAGGTGAATCACTTAAATTATACGTTTGCAAAGTCATCTCCAACTCAGCACCAATCATCATATGCATCTCAACGCGTGTGGCATAAGGCCATGAGGTGTTGGGTTGATGTTGCAGGCAGAAACTTATTTGGCAGGCCCCATTTTCAAGCTTTGATGTGCTGATGACATCCCAAGCGGAGGTACGCGCAAAACCATGGGCAGGCAAATTCGAATCTGAAACATGCGGCCCAAACCACGGCCAACAAATAGGCACACCACCACGGATAGACTTTGCGGCAGCAAGCTTGGCAACAGGTGACATCCAAATCACAGGTGCTTCATCTTTAGGCTGCCAAGTCATCACATGTGCGCCCTGCAAAGCAACACTTGCCACACATTGATCATTTTGAATATCCATCACAATAAAACCATCACCTGCATCGCGAAAGCTTAATTGCCCCTGAATACCAAAGCTTTGATTGAGCTTTAAAAGTTGTGCATTCAGCATGCTTTTGTTTCACCCACTGCTGCAACAACTTGAGCAAATGAAACTTGGGCTTGCTCGCCAGTATTTAAATTCTTCAACATCAACATCTCTGCTTTCATTTCATCTTCACCTACCGTAACCACAAAACGTGCTTGCTCGCGGTCTGCCATCTTGAATTGGCGTTTGGCACTGCCGCCACCACAAAACACAACACTTAACCCTGCTTCACGAAGTTTGGCTGCTTGAATCAGTGCGTGATGCAATGTTTGTTCGCCCAAAGCAACCACTGCCACATCCAGAGATTTTGCTTCAGCTTCAGGAAGCAACATCGCCAAACGTTCTATACCTGCGGCAAAACCAATAGCTGGTGTTGCAGGGCCTGCCAAAGATTCAACCAGCCCATCATAACGACCACCTGCCAGCACAGTGCCTTGCGCACCCAGTTGATCCGTAATAAATTCAAAGGCTGTACGGTTGTAATAATCCAAGCCACGCACAATACGTGGATTGAGCTCATATTTCACATCCAAAGTATCAAGCCCAGCTTTCAAACCTTCAAAATGTGTTTCGCAAACATCGCACAACTGATGAAGCATTTCAGGCGCTTGCTTCAAAGCTGCTTGGCAAGACTCAACCTTGCAATCAAGCACACGCATCGGGTTAGTGTCCATGCGTTCATGGCATGTCTCACAAAGTTGTTCTCTACGCGCTTGTAGATAAACCAACAAAGCGTCTCTGTATGCTGGGCGACAAGTTTCACAGCCCAAGGTATTAATTTCTAAGCGCGTTTGCTTAATGCCCAAAACATCTAAAAACCGCTGCGCCATCGCTAAAATTTCAGCATCTTCTATAGGCCCTGAAACACCAAAAAATTCAGCACCAATTTGTTGAAATTGACGTAAGCGGCCTTTTTGAGGGCGTTCTCTCCTAAACATTGGCCCCATATAAAACCAACGCTGCGCACCCGCCCGCGTTAAACCTGCTTGTAAGTAAGCACGCACAGCACCTGCCGTACCTTCAGGGCGCAAACAAATATGATCCCCACCCTGATCTTCAAAAGCATACATTTCTTTGGAAACAATATCGGTTTTTTCACCCACTGAACGTACAAACAACTCAGTGGGCTCTAAAATGGGCAGACGAACTTCGGAAAAAGCGTAGGACGTAAACACTTTTTTAGCGGCATCTTCAATCATACGCCATTGTCTTACTTGGCTAGGCAAACCATCGTGAATACCACGAATACTTTGCAACTTTTTCTTAGTCATCATTTTTACCTATTACTTATTTAGCATTAAATTAAAGATAGTCTACACCTTAGCGCAACCTATACTTGGGCAACTGACAATCAACCAAAGAGGTCTTTTTCACCGCCATGAAACCCAAGCAAACCAAGAAAATTTCCCTTGTTGCCCTGCTCAATACGCAGAACGAAGTTCTTTTGCTCAAGCGCAAATCAGATGTCCATTGTCCTGATGTTTGGTCTTTCCCTGGTGGCAAAAGCGAAACTTCTGAAGAACCCTTACAAACAGCCAAACGTGAACTCAAAGAAGAGACTGGGCTTGATGGTGAGCGCTGGTTATATATTGCAAACCATACACACACTTATACTGAGCTTACTTTAACTTTTAGCCTGTATATTTGTCATTGCCCTCATCTCGCTATCATCCAAGCCGAGAGTGATTTTTTATGGTGTAAAATCGAAAGCTTACACGATTTGGACATGCCTGATGCAAATCAGATGTTGATTCAAAAGCTTCTTGCTCACCTTGAAGAAAATACTGACCTTCATGGCAAAGACAAAGCGTAATGAATTAATGCTCCATTTCACCTGTATCAACGCGTTTAAAACCTGCTTTGCGGAATAAAGGTTCACATTGCAAAAGGTCGCCTTGTAAGAGGACAATATTTTTAGTTTCGGGATGTTTATAAACCAAGGGTTTACCAGAACTTGCACATGCAGCCAAAATTGCTGCAGCTCCAATCATAAGTATCATTCGTGTTGCTACCATAACCTTATCTCCTTGCTGTTTATCTATCGAGCAAGGGTAAAACAAAGCTTATTCAGCGTCAATTTATAGCCTTCATCACAAATACTCTTGACGCATCATCCAGAGGCGGCAATTTGCGAGCGACCATTGTCTTTGGCCAAGTATAATCTGCGATCAGCAATGATAAGCATCTCATCCACCAAACCTTTGAGCGAAAGCTCTTGGTTTAATTCATCAAATGAAGCAAGACCTGCTGAAAAACTCATCTGAACATTAATGCTAAGACCAAGTGTGATGGGGTTTGATAAAATAGCTTGCAAGCATTTTTCAGCAGCAATAGCGGCTTCTTCTTTACTCGTGTGGGGAAGTAGTATCAAAAACTCTTCTCCGCCCCAGCGTGCGACTGTGTCCGTGCCCCGCAAGTTTTCGGTAATTCTTGTGGATACAACCTTTAAAACTTCATCTCCAGCTGCATGCCCATAATGATCGTTGATGTTTTTAAAGTGATCCAAATCAAGCATAATGAGAGCGCAAGCCAAGCCATAACGCTTACATCTGTCCAATTCCCTGTCCATTTGGCCAAGAACAAATCGCCTATTCACAAGGTTGGTCAACACATCATGACTTGCTTGAAACTCCAAATCTTTTTTGGTTTTCTTTAAATCAGTCACCATACGCCACATCAACCTAGCCTCAAGACCGCCAATCACTCCACCCACGCCCAGAATATTTGCGACAACTTCTTCTACCATTTCATTGCCCGTGAGGTTGAACACGACACAAGGCGCGCAAGCAACAAGCGCATCTGCTACGTCTGTATATGTATTGATACCATGCTCTTTTGCTAGCACGAAAGCTGGTGCATTAACATCTATATCAACCAGTGCCACAACCTTGACTAAGGTTTCCTCAAGTAATGTTTCAAGCATAGCAGCCCCACCACGGCCTGCACCAAGGATGACTACCCTGCTGGGATCATCACGTAAACGTTTACTATTTTTCATATCTTGCATAACCGAATCATCAGCAAATATTATGCCAAGCGTGCATTTACCTTCAATCATTAGCCATTTATAAAGTTTCAGCTAATCTTCGCCTTATGAGTTTAGATAATAAGAAAAAACGTGAATTAAAAGCTAAGGCACACCATTTAAAAGTTGTCATCCAAATCGGACAACATGGTGTGTCTGAGAGTGTTATTGCTGAAACCAATCATGCTTTAAATACCCATGAACTTATCAAGGTACATATCCAGCATGATGATAGGCAAGCGCGTCAAGAAGCAGCCCTATTGCTTGCTGATAAAACGCAAGCGGAATTGGTTCAAAAAATAGGTAAGGTTTTTGTTTTTTTCCGCAAAAACAAAACACCAAAAGAAACATGAATAAAGTCGCTTTGATTCAAACCCAACTCGAGGCCAGCTTTCGCCCTGAGCACCTTGAAATCATTGATGAATCGTATAAACATGCTGGACATGAAGGCGCAAAAGATGGCGGCGGTCATTTTGTTGTGCGTATTGTTTCTGATGTATTCGAAGGTAAATCGCGTGTAGCTCGCCATCGTATGGTAAATGATGCGACCCGGCATTTGTTTGGTGACACTATCCATGCCTTAAGTATACAAGCTAAAACATCCAAGGAAACCACGTGAAAACTGCAAAGCTATTGATCTCTGGATCCGAACACCATGCTGATATGTTGTATGTTTCAGGTATTTTTGTGCCCGATGCTTTTATCGTGATTGGCATTGAAGAAAACCAACAAACCATATGGCATGGTTTATTTTCTCCACTTGAAGTTGATCGTGCGAAAGCAGACTCTAAACTTCACCACGTACACCTAGATTCGACTTGGCACGAAAAAGCTGAACAACATGGTTGGAAGAAAAGCCTCTCTACTGCTGCTGCTGCCTTTTTAAGCGCACAAGATGTTTCCACAGTACTTGTACCCGCAGATTTTTCTTTGTTATATGCCGATGAATTGCGTGAATTAGGGTTTCAAATAAGCCCCAGCCCTGCAAGCTTATTTCCAGAACGTATCATCAAATCAGAAGCTGAAATTGAACAACTCACCCTTGCTGAGCGCCTCACCAAAAATGCGATGCAGCAAGCCGAACATTTTATTGCGGCATGTGGCATCAGTGATCAAGCTGTTGTAATTTACCCTGCGGGACATGAAAAAGAGGGGCAACCAGTCACCTCTGAGGCTATTCGCGCTGTCATTGAAACATACCTTATCGCTCAAGGCGCTGTGCCATCACACACCATCGTTGCTTGCGGACAACAAGCTGCTGACCCACAT
Source organism: Ghiorsea sp. (assembly GCA_021772875.1). Classification (GTDB taxonomy): domain Bacteria; phylum Pseudomonadota; class Zetaproteobacteria; order Mariprofundales; family Mariprofundaceae; genus Ghiorsea. The sequence continues at coordinate 6,516 of JAJFLD010000218.1, forward strand.
CAAATGGGTTCCGGCATTATCCATGCCCATCAGTCTATCATCATTGATATTTTTCCTCGTTTGGTAAGCACTGGTTACTGGGGAGACATGACACGTACTTATGTAAAAGGCAAAGCATCAAAAGCATTAAAACATATGTACCAAACAGTATTGGAAGGACAAGATATTGGCTTAAACATGGTCCGCAGTGGTGCCGATACCGCCATCATTCATCAAAACATCACAAACCACTTTGATCAGCAAGGCTTCAAAACAGGCATCATCAATGGCAAACAAGGTGGTTTTTTTCACGGCACAGGGCATGGCGTTGGCCTAGATATTCATGAAGCGCCACGGGTCTCTAAAAACGGCTCCATACTCGAAGAGCGGCAAGTCATCACCATAGAACCAGGTTTATATTACGCTGACATGGGAGGCGTACGTCTCGAAGACTTGGTAGTCGTACGAAAACACGGTTGCGATAATCTCACCCA
>JAJFLD010000219.1 GCA_021772875.1 Ghiorsea sp.
GGTAGGCAATGCATGAACAAAGCATCTTCGTTGGCATTTGCCATGAGTGGGGCATCAACCTGATAGTGTTTAAAATCGGCTTCACGGACTTTTTGTTCTTCTTCCTGACCCATGGATGCCCAAACGTCGGTGGTGACTAAATCGGCACCTTGAACGGCACCTTGAGGGTTGTCGAAAATGTTGATTTTAGCGCCAAGCGAGCGGGCGTAGGCGAGAAGATTGCTATCGGGTGCATAACCTTCAGGGCAGGCGACATTAAGGGTGTAACCAAAGGTGACTGCACCATTGATCCATGAATGCACCATATTGTTGCCATCACCAACCCAAGCAATGGTTTTGTCTTGGATAGAGCCGCGATGTTCAACAAAGGTCATCACATCGGCCAAGACCTGACAGGGATGGCTTAAATCGGTCAAAGCATTGATGACAGGTACAGTGGATTGCGCCGCAAAACGCTCAACCATTTCGTGGTCGAAGGTGCGAATCATGACCAAATCTACCATGCTGGAAATCACACGTGCTGAATCTTCAACAGGTTCACCACGGCCAAGTTGGGTGGTGCCAGAATGTAAAAACAAAGCATGACCACCAAGTTGAAACATACCCGTTTCAAAGGAAACACGGGTACGGGTGGAGGCTTTATCAAAAATCATCGCCAATGCTTTGCCTGCAAGCGTGTGGTGCGGCTCGCCAGCTTTTTGTTTGGCTTTGAGCACCATGGCGCGATTCAGGATTTGTGTGGCTTCGCTGGGGGTGATATCCAGTAATGTTAAAAAATGTCTGACACTCATAATTTTAAACCTTCAAGGCTTTGATTTAACAATGCCAAGCCTTCCTCAATCTCTGCTTCGCTGATGTTAAGCGCAGGTAAAAAACGCAAAACATTCGGGCCCGCACCTAAAATAAGTAATCCATGTTCGCGGCATGCCGTGATGATAGGGGCCACAGCAATATTGGCGGCAAGCCCAAGCAACAAACCATGACCACGCACTTCATCAAAGATAGCGTATTTGGCAGCAATGGCTTGTAAGCCCGCTTTGAGTTGTGCGCCCCTAGCTTGCACATTGACCAAAAGGCTTTCGCTTTCAATCACATCAAGGACGGTTAAAGCCACAGCGCAAGACATCGGATTACCACCAAAGGTTGTGCCGTGTGAACCTGCACTTAATGAAGCTGCAACTTTATCGGTTGCCAACATCGCACCAATAGGCACACCACCACCCAAACCTTTGGCAATGGTGAGGATATCGGGAGAAACACCAGTTTGTTCAAAAGCAAACATCGAACCACACCGGCCAATGCCTGTTTGGATTTCATCAAAGATAAGCAAAATACCAAACTCATCACACAAATTACGTACAGCTTGCAGATATTCATTTTGGGCGTGATTCACACCGCCTTCGCCTTGCAAGGGCTCAAGCATGATTGCTGCGGTGTGTTCATCAATGGCATCTTTGAGTGCTGAGATGCTGTTGAGCGCGACATGTTTATAACCAATAGGCAGTGGGGCAAAGCCATGTTTCACTTTATCTTGCCCTGTTGCGGCAAGGGTTTGCATGGTGCGGCCATGGAAAGATTGGGTTGCGGTAATCACTGAATAACGTGAAATCCCTTGATCAAAGAAAAATTTACGCGCCAGTTTAATTGCAGCTTCATTGGCTTCGGCACCAGAATTGCAAAAGAAAGCTTGCCCTAATCCAGAAAGGGCACACAAACGATTGGCCAGCTCAATTTGCTGTGGAATATGATAAAGGTTGGAGCAGTGCAACATGGTTGCAGCTTGTTTGCTGATGGTGTCTATCATGGCGGGATGCGCGTGTCCTAAAGCATTCACGGCAATGCCAGCGACAAAATCTAAATAACTTTTGCCTTGCTCATCCCAAACACGCACACCTTCACCTTTAACCAAGGTGAGAGGGAAACGTGCATAGTTTTGCATCAGGTGATTGGTCGATTGTTCTGTTTTCATCACGGGAGACTAGGGAGTTTTGCCTTGATGCTCAAATGTTTCTTAAAATACGCCTTTAATCGGTATGTTCGAGGTCGTATTCTTGGATGAGTTTATATTCAGGGATAAGATATTCTTTTTCATTTTTGATGCGGTGTTTTAAAAGCGTTGTCACTTCAGCAATGTCCATTTGGAACTTAAGCCGTTGGTTACTATCACAGCCATGCCCATATTTTATATAAACGGCAATAATCTTTTTTGCTTCAAGGTTTGTATCATGCGCATAACGCCTTATCGTTGCTTCAAGGTGCGGCGAACTAAGTTTTGTTGACATTAAATCATGACTTAATGCAATTGAAATTTTAAAATACTTGGCAATCAGTGGTTTTCCTTGGACAAGAAGGGAAATGCGAGATTTCGAGTCGACATGCTCGGAAAAATGTTGGAGATGCTCTGTTAATTCGAGGTGGAGGTAATAAAGCTCTTTGAGATTAACGGACATTTTATTACCCCCCTTAAAAATGTTTTGTGTTTAGGCATATTCAGATAAAACAGGCGGAACCGTAATGGTTTAGGGTAGCATCAATAGTGCCATTTGTCACACGCTGTAAAATAAAGAGTGTCATCATGCTGCACTTACAACAGGGTTAGATGTTGCGAGTTTAAGGCTATGGTGTTGATTTACTATATTGGCGAAGACATTGGCTCATGAATTTCAACACGAGTTGTTAGCTTGTCAGGTTAGTGTGCGAAGCGGTGAAAACTTGTGTATTTTATATGGGTTTATCATTGCAAAAGATGCTAAGGATAACATGAAGCGCCTGAGACCATGGTTATGTGTTTATAAAAAATTAGCCATGTTTGAATTATCACTTGCCCAGTGAAAAAAACTAACTGATAAGACTTGCTTTTTGATAACAAGTCACGGCCCGTTCCCATTCTTGTTTTGCGGCGAACCAATCACCACGTGTTTGCCACAAGAGGGCAGATGGGTTTCGTTTGAGCAGTGCTTGCAAACCATCTTCAGCAATGCCAACCAAGTTTGCTTCGTGCGCTAACATCAAACGTAACCA
>JAJFLD010000220.1 GCA_021772875.1 Ghiorsea sp.
ATGAAGTTATTTACATGGCAATTGCTATCTTCGCCCACGAACAAAGTTCGAGTTATGCTGGAAAACTTTAAATTGTCTGGATTTGCAACACGTGAAACCGAACAGCGATTGCCTTGGGCATCCGCTGTGCCTTTGCCTTCAGGACTATTTTCGCTTGTAACGTAAGGCAGGTTATCAATGCCCATAAGCTTAGGAATAGCGGAGATGTTGGTTGCAACCCAGTTGCTGTTAATGTTTTGATTTAAACTATCTTTTTGTTGACCAGCTAAGGGTAAGGCATAAACGGCACCTGCATCCATGCGTCCAAACTGAATGTCTCCAGGTGTTGTCATGCTTTTAATTTGATAAGACACAGCAACATACGCTTTTTTATCAGCTTCATTGAGGGCGACCCCCTCCATTTTGGTAAACTCACTTGTTGCGCCCATATAAGCAGCATATCTATGGGTTTCAAGAAAAGCGGCAGCTACTTCCATATTTGCTTTGAGGCGAAGCCACTCAGCATGGCCTTTGTGGCTTGGATGATAATAATTGAACTGGCGCTTAAAGCCCTGAGACACAAGCTCTTTAGTACTCACTTCTGCTGCCAGAGGTTCTGTGTAAGCATCGAAAATTTGATTAAATACGATGCCACTATCGATTATTTTTTTAATGCCTTCATCTGTTGCATGCCCTAGTGGAATCCAGCTTAATGTCGCTTCTCCAGCAGGATCATTTATCGGACTAGTTTGAGTGACTTTTGCCGCGTACAAAGAGACGGCAGAGAGATTGCCATAGTTATCTGCAACGCCCATAAATAAAGTAGTATTGGCTCGGTCATCCCCGGAATAATAAGTGCGACCATCAGGCATCATCTTAATTAATTCACGTGCCCAACGCCCCGTTGCATAGTGTTTTACAGAGTTTGGCGCTGCATCTTTATTTAGTTTTATTTCTGTTACGTAACCATAGTCGTAAGGGCGTGCATTGGATGCTTTGAACTTGTTCTGAAAACCAGTTATCAAGGCTTCAGTGCTTGATTTTTTTGGTAAAATAATGTTTGAAGGATCTGCTTGATACAAATCAAACTCTCTCTGATCGGGTTCATACTCTTCTGAACCAAGATGTGTGTTCCATGGTGATTTCGATGCTGCACAAGGAGTCCATAAACCATTGCTTTTAGCGAATGTTAGCTTATCAAAGCTTTCTATGTTTAGAAGCCCTGTGCTTAAATCTTGTTTCAGTTGGCTATAGCCAATAAACATGGGGTTTTTACGGTATTGGTTTTCATGTTCTCTATTACCATCCCAAGTTACATATTCAAAATGAGTTAAATAGAATAAATGAGTTGTTGAAGCCGAAGCAGCAGGCGTGTTTAGCTGAATTAAAGTGCTGCCATCGGGTGTGTCAGCAACAAATTGATCTTTATTGGCAGGGTTTAAGCCGGCAGCAAGGGCTTGTTGCGTAAGTGTAGCGTAAAAGGGGCTTTGAGATGCAGTAGGGTCAAGAACAGCAGTGCCATATTTATCAACCATCCCTCCATAATACTCTCCCGCATGTACTCCCGATGGAATCACATCATCAGATTTGAATAACATCTGATATTCAAGAGGGTAGCTTTTCATTGAACCATCGTTAAATGTTACAACAGCTTGCGAAGTCGTGTAAGGCACAGACATGTGGTATGCGGCTTTTGGCATTGCAGCGGCATATTGATCCGTTGGTGCTTGTGTAGATGTAAACGCAATATTGCTTATAGCAAGAGGCGCACTCAACACATGTTTTTCCCCATTGTCACAAGCTGCAAGCCCCATGATAATGCATAGCATAGATATACGTTTCATTGGTTTTTCCTCTACCTCTAAAAAAACCAATGTTAGCTTTGGAATAAGGCAGTTTTATGATGTGTTAAAGCAATGGCATCAAGACAAGATCATAAAACTGCATTGTATCATGTTTTAAAAATACCAATGTAACTTCATTTCGAGGAAGTCATCGTTGCGGAAGAAGGTGAGTGGGTCGCTTGGTGGTATATGCATGAAGAAACGACTATTTAATGTAAGTTTGAGCTCATTGGTGAGGCGGCGTTCTGCTTCTAGATTGATGAAAAGGGCATCACTGCGGTAGTCAAAGAGCGTGCCAAATAAAATCGCAGTGTCTTGGGTATCATTCAAGGTGATGCGGAACCCACCAAAAACATCATGGTTGGCTATGCTTGGCGGCGCTAATTTGGGATCACGCCCATCATAGAGGTGTTCAAATAAAACACCGATATCTATATTGCTATCGGCAATACCATAAAGCGTGTGTTCAAGACCCGCCGTGGTCGCGTAAAAGCGTTTACCTTGTCCTGTGCGGCTGATGGCTTCGGCTTTCCATAAAGTGTTTTCGGTAGTTAATTGTAATGACAAACCCGTTTGACTTATTTGATCGTAGTGAGGCACAAAAATCTGTTGGTTATTTTGTAGCTGGGGCAATAATCGTGGTTCACGGCTTGTACCAATGAATTGTGAAATGGCAATGTCGAGATTATCAAAAGTTTGTGCCCAGCGTACTGCCCAATCAACATGACGGTTTTTTTTGCCAGACTCAAATGTTGTTTGTGATGTATCAATAATCAAAGGCCCATGCAGACGTGCATTGTTGGCAGTGAAAGTGCGCTCGCGGAAACCGGGAAGTGCAAAGAGGTTTAGGGTGCCCCAAGCTTGCTCTAAATTAAGATTAACCATGGGCTGGCCAAGTTTTTCTTCACCCGTCATGTCCTCAACAGCATCGGTTTGATTGATGATGTCCACCAAATGGGCTGATTCAGTTACCCCCCAATATACTTTTGAAATACCGACTGTCATATCCCAAGTGGAGCCTAAATGTAACCAGTTTAGCTCACGTATATCTGCATGTGTTCGATTTTCATCATTTGCATCAACGCGGGCAAAAGGAGTGAATGTAAAACGATCATTACCATTGTCTAAGGGATAAACAAATTCTGGCTCCATCATAACAGAAGGAGAGAGCGTGGTATTTTTTTGATTCGGGAATGCAGGTTTGGTTGGGAAATAGCGTGTTTCAAACGAAACTTCGCCACTGATATCCCATGGCTCTGCTTGAGCAGCAGAAGGGAGCCCAAGGGCTCCCATCAAACTTAAACATAAAAACACATGAAACGAACGTGATTTCATCGTGCGTTTTTTAACCGATTGGGCGTGAAATCCATTTCGGTAGTACCAATGTCAAATTTGTAATCGGTGAATGTAAGTGTTGTGCTTTTACCTGTTTGATGATTCACCATGTCCATTTGACCTGGGCGCCAATATTTATTCAAATACTGTTTGTAGTTGCTGTTGGTTAATGTTTTTAACAGCACATTTTTACGATCATAAAAATCAACTTTCCATACTCTATATTCAGCTTTACCAATCCATGCAACTTGGCGGTGATAACCTGATTTATCATTGGTTGGGAATCGCTCCACCACATAACAATCATGACCATCCATGGTTTCATCGCGCAGGTAATTGTAGGTGTATTTCTCTATCTCTTGTGATGCAATGTCCTCATAAGCAAACTCACTGCCCATAAAGGGGCCTGATTTATTGCTCGAAGAGATGCGTTTAACGCGTTTGAGGGCGGGTAAATACAACCACTGATCATCGGCACCCGTTTTGTGTGTATGCGAAAGAAAAGCAGTGCCTTTAACATCGCCAGGGTTATCAAAAACAATCAATGTTTCATCACCATCATTGGGTTCTTCTCTGGTGATATTATGCATAGAGCGACTGGTTTCTTGATGGTGTTTATTGCGTAATGTCATTTCTAGGTTGACTTGAAAATTACCAAAACCATTGTCGCGGTTGTCGGCTTCAGTTGCAATTTCTAGCCCGCGTTCGGCAGGCGTTGCAGCCAATGTCATGGTGGGCGTAGCGATGCCCATAACGGCTGCAAAAAGCACGGCAGACTTTGTATTTTTTTTCAAACTCTCGAATAGTTTCATCTTTATCCTCTGTTGAAGTTGTTGTGTTTGTGTGTGGTTCATGATGTTACCTCACTAAGTTTGATGTCGTCATCAGTTTGGTGATGATTTTCTTGTTGATGGTGAGCTTTATCCATGCGCATCAGTAATACGGGAAGCAAGAGGAAGTCGGCAAGTAAAGCCATTGCAATAGCAATAGATGTCAGCAAAGCCATTTCTGAATTCATGGCAAAGGTTGATTGTGCTAAAACCATAAACCCAGCTACCA
>JAJFLD010000023.1 GCA_021772875.1 Ghiorsea sp.
AAAAGTCACCTTTATCAACGCTGCAGACGCAAATTCACAACAACAAAAAATGCAGCGGTGAATATTGGGGAACGATGCAAACCTCAGCCCAATGGCAAACCCGGATTCCTGCGGGTGGACTCAGTCCATCAAGGTGATAAAGATGGAAAGAAAGGCGTTTATCATGTTAATGCTGTCGATGAGGTTACCCAGTGGGAAGTTATCGTTACCGTTGAGAGGATTACGGATCAGTTTATGATTCCTGCTTTGACATCTATACTTAATCAGATTCCGTTTAAAATAAGCGGTTTTCACTCTGATAATGGCTCAGAGTATATTAACCAACGGGTAGCAGCTTTACTCAATGAATCATTGATTCAATTAACCAAATCGCGACCGCGTCACTCTAATGAGTGCGTAGCCTGCCTGTGGTATAATGCACTGGCAGAAAGTAAAAATAACTCCGTTGTACGCAAAACATTTGGGTATATCCACATCCCTCAAAAACATGCTGAACTAATGGATGAGTTTAATCGAAACCACCTTAACCCCTGCATGAATTTCCATCGTTCTTGTCACTTTCCAACCATCGAAATCAATGACAAAGGAAAACAAACCCGGCGTTACATTCAGAAGGATAGGAAGACACCGTTTGAAAAACTGTTATCACTCGGCAACTTGGAAAGCTATCTCAAGCCTGCTTTATCTATTGTTGCCCTTGAAAAAACTGCAAAACAACAGTCAGACCTTGACGCATGGGAGGAAATGCAGAAAGCTAGAACCAAGTTGTTCGAAACTATCTTTGGCTTAAGTTTAAAAATGAGAAAAGGCTAAAATTCAGGATGCATACTTTCAGACTCATTTATGGATTGGAAAATACTATATTGCACCTCAATAAAGACGTCCATAGATGAAAGCTAAAAAACCAACCCCATGATTCTTAACATACGCTTACGCTAAGGAAAGTTTGATGCAAAACGCTCAATCCATTCGCTTGCAGCTTGATCGATGGAAATGTTTCTGCCCTCGCGTTTGTTTTGTTGCCAATACGATTGGATATGACAAACTTGTTCCACCATTCTGACAAGATATGCCTCATCCTTATCAGTGAACACAACCCCTATAGTATAACCTTGTGCCTCTTGCTCCACCCATGCGACATGCCCTGTCACAAGAAAGGCATGACCCACACTTGGTATTTTGAGGCAGAGTTTACTCCCGATATTCAGACAAAGGTGGCTTTTAAAAGCCAGGCCACCTTGGCTGAGATTCATCATGGTGACACCATCATCCGTGTCATCAACATCAATGGGTTGGACATCGATAGGGATGCTTGCTGGATGACGTATAAAGTGTCGTTGTTTCATAATCATTTGAAAGCATAAGTTTTGCCAAGTCTGATCATGCTCAAAATACAAGACAATGACATGCCTCTGTTGAAACTAAAGTAGCCATATTTGTTATCTTTAATTAATCTATTGCGATGGAAAATATAAACCCGTTACATAAAAACATGGTATTGGCTGAAGATACTGTTTTAAGCCATTCGCTCGCTGATATGCAAGCCATAGACTGGCAGCATGCTTTGATTGCCGATCAAGCCTTACTTCGCTTGGCCAAACCCTCAGCAGCATTGATGGATGTTTTAGCCACGCGTTTTGCTCTGGATCCTTTGCATGTCACCGATCTTTATAATCCTACCCACCCTCCCCACTTCACACGGCTAAAAAATGGGGCTATGCATATTATTTTGCGTTTCCCTATTGCTGGAAATGATGAAAACGAAAGCATGGAAGCCACCAGCATCTCTATACTTGCCGATGAAAAACTTTGTGCCTTAATTTGGCCTACAACACAGTTTCATATCTTCCCTGATCGTGATTTATTAGGGTTAAGCATTGCCGGATGTGTCAGTAAAATCATTCATGTCTTGGTCGATTATTTGCTTTCTAGGGTCTATGCATTACGCGAAGATATGGATGAATTTGAAGAAGCATGTTTGGCCGATGTAAACAATGCCGATTTGGCCAAATTACTTTTGATGCGTAAAGAAATGTCGGCCTTGGCTCGCTATGCAAGAACCAATGCCTTAGCCATTGAAAAATTACTACTCAACCTTAACTACAAAGATAACTTACGCCTTCAAGATGCCCATGAACACATGAACAGGGCAACAGCTATTGCTGAAGCAAAGGCTGAACACGCGTTGAATGTGATGCAAGCAGCACAATCACTACTTAGCCAGCGTTTGAATGAAGTGATGACATTTCTCGCAGTCATCACCGTCATACTTATGCCTATGAGTATTATTGCAGGTATTTTCGGCATGAATTTTGTTGATATGAAAGTGCTAAGTTACCCCAATGGTTTTGCTTTATCGGTGTGGGGGATGTTGCTTTTAGGCCTCATACTTGGTGTTTTCTTTAAAATCAAAAAATGGTGGTAACACATCAATCCTCCTTCACTTACTTCAAAGGATAAAAACGAATTTGATTGGTTTTGAACAAGGCAAATTGTTGCGTAGGTATTTCAAAAGGTGCTGCGGCATGGATAGCTTGAATCAATGTTTCATCAAGTTGGGGTGACCCCGTGCTTTCAAGAATACGAACAGAAGCAACCTTGCCATTGTGCAAAAGTTTTAATTCCACCAATGCATCTTTAAGCTTGCCCAACATTTCAGTGGGTACTTTCCACTGCCGCTCAACAGCTTGTTGCATGCCCGCGATATAACGATTCACTTCCGCATCGGTCAGTTGATTTTTAAGCATGTCATTTAAAGCTTGTTCGCCTGATACCCTCTTTTCCGTGATTCTTTTTTTAGGTTCAGATTCTAAAGGTGCAAACGGATCGTAATCCAATTCTTCTTCAGCGGCTTTTTGTTTGGTTTGGGGCTTAGGATGCAGCACAGCTTTAGGAGGGATGGGTTTCGGCTTAGGTTTTGGCTTTACTGGCTCTTTTTTTGGCGGTGCTGGCTTGGGTTTGACCACAGGTTTTACTTCCGGCTTAGCCATCATGGCTTGCAAGTCTTTTAAACTCACCATTTTAACCTGAATGGTGTGCTCAGGGAAGGTAGGATGTTCAACATGCCATTGGCTGAGCATCAGCAATAAACCCACAATCAAAACATGTAGGCTGAAAGCAAAAATGAGATCGCGTTTAGCAAACATGTGAATGTTTAACGCTGCGGCTCTGTTACCAACGAAATCTGTTTAATCCCCGATGACTCCAACAAACTCATAACACGTGCTACAAATTCATAAGGTGTTTTGCCATCGCCACGCACAAACACAGGTAAATCAGGCTTGGCTTTACGCATAGAAGAAATGCGTGGTGCCAACTGATCAAAAGTGATTTTTTTATTTTGAATATACAAATCACCATTCTCTTGAATCGAAATCACCAGCGGTTCAATTTGTTGGCGAATCTGTGGCGCATTCGCATCGGGTAAATCAACATGCACCCCTTGGGTTAACATAGGGGCGGCAACCATAAAAATAATCAGCAAAACCAGCATCACATCCACCATAGGTGTGATATTAATTTGCGACATCAATTGATTGTCATCATCCCACTGTTCATGCCCTTTCCACTGACTCATATTTATTTCCTCGCGTGACGCGAAAGAAGGTTGATAAATTCAGTGGCAAAAGCATCCAAGCTGTTGTTCAATAACTTCATTTTTCCGTTAAAGGTATTATAAGCCACAACCGCAGGAATAGCCGCCAACAAACCAAACGCTGTGGCAACTAAAGCTTCAGCAATGCCAGGAGCCACGGTGGCTAGCGATGTATTTTGTGTAAGGCCGATGTTTTGGAAGGCATCAATAATGCCCCAAACCGTGCCAAACAAGCCAATAAATGGTGCTGTTGCGCCCACAGTTGCCAAAAAAGATAAACCTTGGCCAAACTTGGTCATTTGTGTTGTCCATGTTTTATCAATCACATGGCGTATACTTAGCAAACCACTGCCGGCAACCCAATCTTGCTGTTCTGGTTGTTGCTTCACGCGTGCATATTCGCGAAAACCATTTTCAAACAATGCCGCTTGCGGGCTATTGTTTAATGTCTTGGCATGGGACAATACTTCTTTCATATCCGAACCACCCCAGAACAAATCAATGAACCCAGTATCTTCAGCTTTAGCTGCACGAAATATACGCCATTTATTAAAAATAATCGCCCATGAAAAAAGCGAAAGTATAAGCAGCACAACCAAGACCATTTGAACAACAATGCCTGCATCCAAAATCAATGCCCAAATCGAAAGACCATTGTTTATACTATCATTCATATAACTGCTCCTATTTTATCTTATCAAGCAAAGGTTGGGGTATACGTTTGGGTTTGCCTGCTTTGCTGATACAAGCCACAACCACATCAGCTTCAACCAAAATTTTACTTTGCCGTGATGCCCGTTGTTTAAATACCATTCTGGCACCTTTCGCCTCAACCAAATCCGTGGTGATGGTAATCAAATCATCAAACAAGGCCGGGCGAAGATAATGAATATCTGTATGCCTGACAGCAAACACCACATCATTATGCTCAGCTAAAGTGACTTGCTCAAAACCTAAATCACGCAAAGCTTCAGTACGGCCGCGCTCCATATATTTCAGATAATTGGCATGATAAACCACACCACCATGGTCAGTATCTTCATAATAAATACGAACCTCTAGCTGGCTCATGTCACTTGACTGCTGCTTTACAAAAGTATTCACGGAAATTCCATTCCGATGTCAGCTCATAATAGCAAGCACCAGCTTTGAAAAGCTTTTTGTTAAATTTTGTGCCTAACAGCGCGACTTCTACCACATAATAATCAGGCGTTTCTTCTACAATTTTATAAGGGAAACTATCTTGCTTGATGTCTTGCTCACCTTGCAAGTAAGCACTGTAAGTATCCTCCTTATAAACCATGGTCAAACGACCAAAAAAATCTTTTTCAAAATAAGCTTTGGTTTCATCAGGAATGCCTGCAATCGAACGCATGGATTCAAGGCTTTTGCTTGCATCGGATGTCCAGCTACCCACCAAACTGTTGGCAGGGTCTTGGCTACAACTCGGCAGCATAAAGGCCAACATCAAAGCTAAAAGTGTATATCGTGTCGTTCTCATATCAATGATCCTTGTTTATCTGGCTCTGGTAAATCACGTTTGAGGTGGGTGTAGGCCAAGGCTGTGGCCATGCGCCCACGCGGTGTGCGTGTTAAAAAACCTTCTTGCATCAAATAAGGCTCTAACACATCTTCAATGGTATCACGCTCTTCTGCAATGGATGCTGCAAGCGTATCAATGCCTGCTGGGCCACCTGCATATTTGTCAATCAAAGCAATGAGCAATTTTCTATCTAAATAATCAAGCCCATATTCATCCACATCGAGGCGATCCAAAGCTGATTTGGCGACTTTTAATGTAATCTCGCCTTCGTGGTCAACCTCTGCGAAATCACGAACACGGCGCAACAAACGGTTGGCAATACGTGGCGTCCCCCGAGAACGTTTGGCCACTTCTTCTGCACCTTGATTGGCTGTAATAATATTAAGCATAGAGGCCGAACGTTTTACAATATGGGTCAAATCCGCATGATTATAAAATTCTAGGCGCATCATCATGCCAAACCGATCGCGCAAAGGATTGGTTAATAAACCCGCTCTGGTTGTTGCACCAACAAGCGTAAACCTTGGCAAGTCCATCTTAATCGAACGCGCAGCAGGGCCTTGCCCAATCATAATATCCAATTGGAAGTCTTCCATTGCAGGGTATAAAATTTCTTCAACTTGAGGGTTTAAGCGATGAATCTCATCAATGAACAATACATCCCCTTCTTCAAGGTTGGTAAGCATGGCTGCCAAATCCCCTGGTTTTTCAATCACAGGGCCTGATGTTGCGCGTAGTGATGCGCCCATTTCATTGGCAATGATATTGGCAAGTGTTGTTTTCCCCAAACCCGGTGGCCCATATAAAAGCACATGGTCTAAAGATTCTTTGCGTTGAGCCGCAGCTTGAATAAACACGGATAAATTTTCGCAAATTTTTGGCTGGCCTACATATTCAACCAGTGTTTTCGGGCGCAAGGCTGAATCCCAAGCTTCTTCACCTTGGGAGGCGCCAGCAATCACCCTTGCGGCAAAGTTATCATCTGAAGATTCATCTTCATCAAAGGGTTCGAAGTTCATAATAGTTTAAGCGTCACACGAAACATCTCTTCAAAACCAAGGGTGTTGTCGACCTTTTTTAGCACTTGGTCAATTTGTGCTGGCCTATAACCTAAGTTCACCAATGCAGATTTTACATCTTGTTGTAATGTGTTGCTGGTCGAAGTTGCACCAGCATCAAGCTGGTCTACAAGTTTACCTCTAAGCTCTAAAATCAAACGTTGTGCTGTTTTTTTGCCTATGCCTGGAGTGCGAGCAATGGCCACATCATCACTATTTTCAATGGCTTGCAGCAAATCCTCAGCATTCATACCAGACATTAAATTAAGGGCAGTTTTAGCGCCTATGCCCGAAACTTTATTCAAATTACGAAACAAAGCGCGTTCCTTCCCATCCATGAAACCAAAAAGTGTAAACTGATCTTCTCGAATATAACTGTGGATTTGAAGTGACGTCTGCTCACCTATTTTCATCGTGCATAATGTTTGCATGCCCACCAACACTTCATAACCTACACCATTCACATTCACCACAACCAAACCAGCAGGGTCAAGCTCCTGAACCACGCCTGAAAGCCAACTAATCATTCACTTCTCCCCTACTACATACAAAACAAAGCGTATGATGCTTAGTGCCTCCTAAATGAGCAAGTGCCAATAAAAACCCAACAACCAACAACTCAAAGATATAAGTCAGGAAATAACCTTTGCAAATGTTTTAACTTCACGCGCATGCTGCTATACAAAGTTGCATCTGACATGGGTAAATGCAGAGGTTTATACAATATTGCTTCTGAGCTTTTCACATGGCTGCGATGCGCACCTTGCCAAACACCATCATAAGCATCGCCATGGCTAAGCGAACTCAATACCAAATGCGCCATGTGCACCAACATTGTTGATGCCTGTACATCGGGTGGCCATGTCTCTGGTTTTTGCCAACAAGGAAAGTGATGATAATAAATAAACCGATGAACTTTTCTTGGCAGCTTCCAATGCAGAGCCAACATCATTCCAGCATCAATATGCGTGTAACCCAACACTTCCATTTCAGCGACAAGAGTGTCTTTACCACCATCAATATATTGTTTAAGTATGGCTAGTTTTCTTTCTGATTCAGCATGCAAAATGACCAGTTTGCCAATGTCGTGCAACAATCCAAACATCGCAGCGGACTGGGTATCAACAACATGACTAAACTCTGCCAAAATTCGTGCAAACAATGAAATTGCCTGCCCATGAAACCAAATACCTCGAACATCCATGGATGATTTTGCCGATTTGCTAAAATCTGGCACCACCGCCGTTAAAAGCATGCCTTGTGCCGCATCCATACCAATGCGCGTCAAGGCAAGGGCAAGGTCAGTATTTTCTTTGGCGCCAGCAGGCAAATAGGCCGCCGTATTACAGTTTCTCAGCACATGGGCGGTGAGTACTGCATCTTGACCAACAACCTTGGCCAAATCTGCGGGTGAGCTATAATCACCATCAAAAATAGCCTGCATTTCATACCAAATTTCAGGCAAGGCAGGAATCGTAGCAATAGATGCTTTGAGGTGGTTTAAAATATCACGGCTGAGCAGCGGTGGGTGACGCATATCAAAGGGAGGCTCTTCAGGTGCCAGTGGCGAATCTACTGAAAATGCACTCATCAAAGTGTGGAAATCAATAGTGTTTGTGTCGCCGTCTTTAGCTCCAGTATGGCCTTCATCACTAAGCTGAATAATACCTGTGTTTAAATCAGAGAACGTTGTGGTTTCCTGTTCATCGTTAAGCGTAGTAAAAGAAGCCTCTCGAATACTGTTCATTTCAGCCAACACTTCTGAGCAATTGTTTGGACGATCAGTGGGTTTCTTTTCGAGCAAACGCATAATAATATCAGCTAAGGCATCTGGAATTTCTGGATTAAAAGCTTGTGGGTTCTGCGGCACTTGGCGCACCTGCTTTTCCATAATTTCAAATTCACCACCACCTGTTGACATAAAGGGTAAGATAGCCGTTACCATACGATACAAAACAATGCCAAGCGCATATAAATCTGTATGAATACCAATGTTTTTGCCTAAAATCTGCTCTGGTGCCATATACATATAGGTGCCAACCGTGACACCACTTGCAGTAATGTCTTCGTTGGTTTTTGTGGTTTTTGCCAGACCAAAATCCATCAGTTTAACTTCACCATCATCTGTCATAAAAATATTGGCTGGTTTTAAGTCACGATGTACAACATCCAATTCATGTGCCTTTTCCAAGGCGGATAAAATCGATATCGAAATACGCAACACTTCGTGCATAGGCAAAGCGCCTCTATGATTGATATACTCTTTGAGATTACACCCTGAAAGAAGCTCCATGACCAAAGCAACCACATCACCTTCTTCATAAATATCCAAAAATTCAATGATGTTGGGGTGTTTCAATTTGGCGTGCATACGAATTTCACGTCGGAAGCGCTGTTTATGCTTGGCATCAGCAGTGCTTTGTTGATTGAGTATTTTAATGGCTACTTCGTTGTTGTCTGTTTCATGGCGCGCACGATACACCACACCAACTCCGCCTTTACCAATTTCCTCAAGCAAGAGATAATCACCCAAGCGGATTTGACCGTCCTCTTCGGTCAGCAGTTCACCACAAGTGGCACAAAAAACTTTATTATCAGGGTACCATATCCCACAAGATGAACATTTCATTGCTGGATTATTGAATGAACACGTTGAAAGTCAAAGTTTCTTTGTGTTTTTAAGCGTGTCTAACCAGCCATGGTTTGCATTGTGCATCATATCCGCCTCAGGAATATAAGGTTTGATATCCAAAACAGGTGTGCCATCCAACATGTCGTGATCGCCAATGTTTAAAGTACGACCCTCTACCGATAACAACGGTACAACAGACAAACCAATACTATTGGGTCGATGAGGTGCCCGTGTTGAAAACAGACCATACTGCTGTGTTTTATCACGTGGCGGTCTAACCAAAGGACTCCACCCTTGATTCAAATGCATCCAATAAATCACCCAAACATGAGAAAAGGTATCTACATTTTGTAGAGCTTGGTTAAAGTTAAAACCCTGATTGAGAATAATAGACCCTGGTTTTTCCTCAACTGCATACGCTGGCTGGCGAGGCGTAGCAAAACGTTCTTTATATGGGCTATGTACAATGCCAATAGGTTGCAGCGCAATCGCCGCTAGCGCAGATGTATCCTTATCCACGCCAGCGGTATAACGTTTGGCATCTTTTTTATATTTTGGATTCTTCCAGTCTTCCATAGGTGGGGTGTCTAAACTTCGCAGCTTTCAACCTCTTGGCTAATCACCAAACCATCTTCAGCTACATCCACCCGTGCAACACCACCTTTTTGCAGATCGCCGAAGAGAATGCGTTCTGCCAAGGCTTTTTTGATTTGATCGCGAATCAAACGTTCCATAGGTCGTGCTCCCATCAAAGGATCATAACCTTTTTTCGCCAACCATTTCCGCGCAGCTGGTGAAACATCAAGCTCAACCTTTTTATCTTGAAGTTGCATTTCCAATGCCATGATAAACTTATCAACCACATGCACTGTCACTTCTTCATTTAATGGTGCAAAAGGAATCATTGCATCCAAACGATTGCGGAACTCTGGCGTAAACAAACGTTTAACAACATCTTCATCGGCTTTATTATGAGAAACAACATTAAAACCAATGGATTCTCGCTGCATTTCAAATGCACCAGCATTACTTGTCATAATCAAAATCACATGCCTAAAATCAGCAGATTTACCATTGTTGTCGGTCAAGGTGCCATGATCCATGACTTGCAACAAGACATTAAACAAATCTTGATGTGCTTTCTCAATTTCATCTAACAACAACACACAATAAGGGTGTTTGTTGATAGCATCGGTAAGCAAGCCACCTTGTTCGTACCCCACATAACCTGGAGGTGCACCAATCAAACGCGATACAGCATGAGACTCCATGTATTCTGACATATCAAAACGCACAAGCTCAACGCCCATAATACGCGCCAATTGCCTAGCAACTTCTGTCTTACCCACACCCGTTGGCCCCGTGAACAAAAAGCTACCAATAGGTTTTTCTGGTGAAGATAAACCAGCCCTAGATAACTTGATACTTGCCGAGAGTTGCCCAATGGCATCATCTTGCCCAAAGACAGATAATTTCAAATTGCGTTCCAGGCTTTCAAGTGACTTTTTATCTGAAGATGAAACTTGTCTCGCTGGAATACGCGCCATAGATGCAACAGTGGTTTCAATATCGTGCACACCCAATTGTTTTTTGCGTTTGCCTTCATTTTTTAAATGCACTGATGCACCTGCTTCATCAAGAACATCAATCGCTGAATCTGGCAAATGCCTATCCGTGATATAACGCGCAGCAAGCTTAGCTGCTTCAACAATGGCAGCACGACTGTATTTAATGTGATGATGCTCTTCTAAACGTGACTTCAAACCATTTAATATATCAACCGTGTCAGGAATACTTGGTTCCACAACATCGACTTTACGAAAACGGCGTGAAAGCGCATTTTCTTTATCAAATGTCTGGCGGTATTCTTGATACGTTGTTGCACCCATGCAACGCAACTCACCATTGGCCAAAGCTGGTTTGAGCAAGTTAGAAACATCCATTGCCCCACCATTCACCGAACCTGCACCAATAATCGTGTGACTCTCATCAATAAATAAAATCACGTTCTTTTTGGCTTTAAGTGCCGAAAGCACGGCTTTGAGGCGCTCTTCAAAGTCGCCGCGGTATTTTGTGCCAGCAAGCAATGCACCCATATCCAAAGAATAAATTTGTGCATCTTTAAGTATTTCAGGCACTTGATCTTGAATAATACGCATCGCCAAACCATCAGCGATAGCGGGTTTACCAACACCTGCCTCACCCACCAAAATGGGGTTGTTCTTTTTGCGGCGACAAAGGATATGCATGCAACGATCAAGCTCTTTTTCGCGCCCAATCAAAGGATCAAGCTCATCCAACAATGCTTTATCGGTTAAGTTTTCACAATATTTATGCAAGGGCGAGGCATCCGTTTTTTCAGGGCCACTGATATGCCCCAATTCAATTTGGTGCTCAATGGAGGCTTGCACATGATCGCTACCATGAGAGACAAACGTGGTTACGTCTAATCGCGTTAAACCTAGCGTGTTCAAAAAGTAAACGGCATGAGAATCTTTCTCTGAAAAAATAGCAACCAAGGCATGTGCACCCGTCACCACATCTTTACCTGCTGATTGCACATGCATAACAGCGCGTTGAATGACACGTTGCAAACCTACGCTGGCAATCGTATCACCAGTACCTTCAGGCAATACTGTAACATGTTCTGTAATAAAATTTTCCAGCTCTTCACGCAACAAAGTGATATCAACGTGTAACCCATCCAACACAGCTCTGGCTTCAACATTATCAATCAAACCCATCAACAAATGTTCAACCGTTACAAATTCATTGCGTTTGAGGTGAGCTGCGCGAAAAATATCATTTAAAGACTGTTCTAATTGTTCGCTTAAAATACCCATATCATCACTCCTTGATAAACTATCTATCGCCAAAACCACAAGCAACTCAACATTTGGCACAACTTACTTTACAGGCGTATACTTGACAACACAATGCCATAGCCAAGCATGAATAATGCCATACTATAAACAAGCCTCACCAATCCAAGGAGTAAGCCATGACACAGACTAGACAAAATTTTGCAACCTTCGCTGGTGGTTGTTTTTGGTGCATGGTTGCCCCCTTTGAAAACATCGATGGCGTACAAAGCGTGATTTCCGGTTTTTCAGGCGGCCATACACAAGCCCCCAGCTACGAACAAGTCTGCGCAGGTGGCACAGGTCATCTTGAAGCCGTTCAAATCCAATACGACCCCGACAAAGTAGACTATAAAACACTGCTCAATATTTTCTGGCAACAAATCGATCCTACAGATGCAGGCGGCTCATTCTTCGATCGTGGCCATCACTATACTTCCGCCATTTTTTACCATGATGCCAACCAGCAAGCTATCGCCCAAGCAAGCAAGCAAGACATCAACACCAGTAGTCGATTCAAGCAAGCTATAGTCACCGACATCCTAGCCTACAAAAACTTTTATCCTGCTGAAGCCTACCATCAAAGCTATCACAAAAAGAACCCAGCCCACTATAATCAATATCGTATCGCTTCAGGCAGAGATAGCTTCATCCTCAAAGTATGGCAGCAGCCAATTTCAAAGCCCTCCCAATCCTAAAGTATATATTTTTCTTTCCGTCTAAAGCCTAAAAGCTATGCAAGTGTTTTATCTTGTTTGAAGCAAAGTAAGATGGTGGCAAAAAATGTTTAGCTGTTCAGCGCAAAATTTGTGTATTATCCGTGCCCATGATTCTCTTTTCATATGCAAGATATGAAGTGTATTTGTGATTATTTTTGATTCACCCTAGGAATAAAGCAATGAACGAAAAAAAATGGTCTACTGATCAGGCTGCGAGCCTTTATCAAATCAAAGGTTGGGGCAATGGTTTTTTTGGTGTTAACACTGATGGAAACATGGTTGCTATACCTGATGGTAAACATGAAATTGATCTTAAAACACTTTGTAATGATTTAACAGATCGTGGTTTAAGTGCACCATTATTATTGCGTTTTTCAGACATGTTAAAGCAACGCATGAGTCAGATTCATGCACGTTTTCAAATCGCACGCCAAGAATCAGAATATCAAGGCCGTTATTACGGCGTTTACCCAATCAAAGTGAATCAGCAGCGGCAAGTTGTTGAAGAGATCGTTGAATTCGGCACTGCCTTTAACTGGGGCTTAGAAGCAGGTTCAAAACCAGAGCTGCATGCCACCCTAGCCATGCTTGAAGATGTTGAAGGGCTTATTATTTGTAATGGCTACAAAGACCAAGAGTTTATTGAGCTTGCTTTGATGGGCCGCAAAATGGGCAAGCGGGTTTTTATTGTTGTTGAAAAAGCTAACGAATTGGACTTAATCCTTGATGCCTCAAAACGTTTGGACGTGGAACCCTTGATTGGTCTTCGCTGTCGCCTTGCTGCCACCAGCAACGGTCAATGGGAGGATTCTGGTGGTGATAACTCAAAGTTTGGCCTTGCTGCTTCAGAATTAATTGAAGTCATTGAGAAGCTAAAAAACTCAAACATGCTCAATTGCCTTCGTTTGTTACATTTCCATATCGGTTCACAAGTGCCGCAAATTCGTCGCATCAAACAAGCCATGAAAGAAGCTGCGCGTTTTTATGTCGAAATGCATAAACTTGGTGCCCCTATCGAATTCATGGATGTTGGTGGTGGCCTTGGCGTCAATTATGACGGCTCTATCTCCTCCAATGTTTCATCTGTAGATTATTCCTTGCAGGAATATGCCAATGATGTGGTTTGGACGATGAAAAGCATCTGTGATGAAGAAAACCTACCCCACCCCAATATCATATCTGAATCTGGGCGTGCTTTGGTGGCTCACCATGCAGTATTGATTGTGGATGTATTAGGTGTCACTCGACGTGCTTGTGCACTGGCCAATAATGAACCCACAGAAGATGCGCCTATGCCACTTCGACAGTTGTGGGAAACACTACAAGACCTCGAAGTAATAAATCCTCGTGAGGCTCTACACGATGTGATTTCCTTTCGTGAAGACGTCAACAAACTCTTTACCCTTGGCCATTGTTCATTGGCGCATCGTGCGCAAACAGATGCTTTGTATTGGCACCTTTTAGCACTCTTGATTAAAGATTTAGACAATGATGAAGTTGATCAATTGGTTCCAGGTATTCGCACGCAAATGGCAGACCGTTATTTTTGTAATTTCTCGTTGTTTCAGTCCTTGCCTGATGCATGGGCTATTAAACAAGTCTTTCCTGTAGTACCTATCCAACGTTTGCATGAAAAACCAACCCAACAAGGTATTTTGGTTGATGTGACTTGTGATTCCGATGGCAAAATTCAGCAGTTTCCTTTGGAAGAAGGTGTAGTAGAAACGCTACCTCTTCATTTGATAAACCAGGATGAAACATATCTGATTGGTATTTTCATGACCGGAGCGTACCAAGAAATATTGGGTGATTTACACAACCTATTTGGTGATACACATGCCGTTCATGTCCGAATGGATGGAGATCAGTATGAACTTGAACAAGTTGTTGAAGGTGAATCGGTTGCCGATGTGCTTGATTATGTTCAGTTTCATGAAACCGTACTCACGGATCGTATGCGTCGCCAGTTATCTTTGGCCAAGTCTGAAGGTAGAATCACTGCCAGAGAATCAACAGCGTACTTAAACTATTACCGTGAAGGTTTGAAGGGTTATACTTATCTCGAAGAGCAAGCACCTTCGAGTATTGATGCCCAAGCAGACAAAAAACGTTAATGGGGATTTGTATTGGTGGCTGAATGAAAATTCACCATAGTGTTCATCATGTTTTGCATCAAAGGTTTTTGAATGGTCTCTTGGGTGCAAACGGCAAACACAGGGCGCTGCATTTGTGGCGCATCATCCACCAAATACAGTTTTCCTTGTTGCATGCTTGCTCTTGCCATAATTTCGGGCAGGTATGCGCCACCGCCAGATTTAAGCAGTAAATTTAGGGCAACACCGCCAACACTTGTATGTCGGGTTGTCACTATAGGAAAATCAAAATACTGGGTAAATGCAGCAGTAAATGTCTCTCCCCAATCCACAGCGATAAAGCGATCTTGTAAGGTCTGTTCAGCCCGCATCTGCGGTTGGCTAGAAACCATCACAAAAGATATGTCAGGCAAGGCTTGAATATGCAACCCCGGCATAGCGACAACATCAAACATCACCGCAATATCCAACATACCATCTATGAGGCTAGGCAATAAAGTCTTGGATGTGTGTAATTCAGCCCAGATTGCCAAGTCAGGTTGTTTTTGCTGTATAGCAACAACCCAATCCGTCATCAAGGCAGTCCAGATGGTATCTGTTGCGCCAATCACCAATGATGATTCTATGTTTTCGGGCAACATCACCTCATGGCATGCCTTGCTCCAAGACTTCATCAACTTCTCAGCATGAGGAAAAAAACGCATCCCTGCTGATGTTAATGAAACATCATGTTTATTGCGGGCAAAGAGTGAAACACCCAATGTTTGTTCGAGTTGTTTGATGCGTGCACTTACCGCTGACTGTGTAATAAAAAGCTGTTCTGAGGCTTTGCGGAAATGCCTTGATTTGGCTACTTGAATAAATGTTTTGATTAAATCTATGTGCATAAGCACCTCAAAAAAATATTGTCACGGTGAGTATAATATTTTGATTTACGCTAAAGCACAAGAATTCCACAGTACGCTTCTCACTTGATGTGAGGGTAGTTGTTTAATTTGTTTTTTTGGAGTTGGAGGACAGAAGTATGAAGGAACAAAAAATGATTTTAGATGAAAACTTTTACGGCAAACAGCCTACAAGAAATAAAAAAGGGAAAAAAGTACACAAAGCCAGTTATGACGATGATGACGATGACGATGACGACTTTGATTATGATGAACCCTATGACCCATCTGATGACTGGGAAGATTCATTCTCTCACTTCAGACGTTAAAAACATATAAAAAAAAGGAAACAATATGAAACGTTTACTATTGCTTGTTGCACTTTCAACGACACTATCTCTTTCACCTCTTGCTATGGCTTATAGCCATGCTGAAGAAAGTTACACAGAAGCTGAAAGCCATGCTCAAGATGAACAAATGCAGGATGAACAGACACAAGAAGACCAGTGGATGACAGATGAATCAACGCAATCTGAAACATCTGATCAAGATGAAGGTCAAGATGCATCTGATGCAAACCAAGACGACACAGCAGCTAACCAAGGGCATGAATAATTAAAAAAGCATAACCGTTGCAATGCATGATAAGTGAGGTCTGGGTAAAAATAATGCTTACCCAGGCCTTTATTTTTAAAAACCCATAAACTAAAAAATATATCTCTACAAAAAACATCCGGTTCCACAAAAACAATGCAAAAGGGAGTCTGTGAGCATGGATAACAAGGACCAAGTTTTAGTCACCTCAGCATCTTTATCAGTGAATGCCAATCAAGCCAAAGCATTGATAGTGCTTCAAGGTACTGAAGGCCCATCGGCCATAGATGTGCGTACATTGTATGCCAACCAAGGCATACTCACCTATGACCCTGGTTTTCGCTCAACAGCATCATGTAAAAGTGCCATCACTTATATCGATGGTGCCCAAGGTATCTTGCGCTACCGTGGTTACCCCATTGAAGAATTAGCCAAACACAGCACTTTTACTGAGGTTGCTTATCTGCTGATGTTTGGCGAGCTCCCAAAAACTGGTGAATTAAGCGCATTCACGACATCAGTGAATGAATACAACTTATTGCATGATCAGGTGTTGAGTTTTTATCGCGGCTTTCGTCGTGATGCTCATCCCATGGCTGTGATGGTGAGTGTGGTGGCAGCACTTTCTGCATTTTATCAAGACTCTCAAGATTACAACATCCCTGAACAACGTGTGAAAGCAGCCACCCGCCTTTTTGCAAAAATGCCAGCGATTGCCGCCGCATCATATACTTACAGCATTGGGCGTCCATTTCGATACCCTGATAATTCCTTGGATTATTCAAGCAACTTTTTGCAAATGCTTTTTGGCAAACCCAATACACCATATGCAGTAGATCCTGTGCTTGCAAAAGCCATGGATTTGCTTCTTATTTTGCATGCCGATCACGAGCAAAATGCATCGACCTCAACGGTCAGAATGGCAGCTTCTTCTGGAGCCAACCCCTTTGCCTGTGTCGCGGCAGGTATTGCCACACTTTGGGGACCTGCCCATGGTGGTGCCAACGAAGCTGTACTCAAAATGTTAGAGGAAATCGCAATACCTGAAAACATACCCCAAGCCATTGCACGGGCTAAAGATAAAAATGATCCTTTTCGCTTGATGGGTTTTGGTCATAGAGTATATAAGAGCCATGATCCTCGTGCGGCGATTATTCGTGATACCACCAAATCTGTGTTGCGCCATCTTAAAATGGAAAATGATCCTTTGATGATGGTCGCCCTTGAGCTTGAGCGCTTGGCTTTAAATGATGAGTATTTCATCGCCAAACAGCTTTATCCTAATGTTGATTTTTATTCAGGTATTTTGCTTAAAGATATGGGGTTTCCAAGCCGTATGTTTACAGCTCTTTTTGCAGTATCCCGCACTGCGGGTTGGGCAAGCCATTGGCTTGAATTAAAAGCAGAAAAAGGTGCAGCCATCAATCGCCCACAGCAGCTTTATGTAGGCCCAAACCTGCGCCATTTGTAATACGCACTTCACAAAAATGGCACGAAAAAAGCCACCGACAATCTGCATTGTCGGTGGCTTTTATTGTTCAACCTTGTGTTTATTTGATCACGTATTGTTTTAATGGTGGAAAGCCGTTGAACTCAATAGCACTATAACTGGTGGTGTAAGCACCCGTTGAAAACCAATATAATCTGTCGCCAATCTCTAAGCTTAATGGCAGCCCATATTTATGATCTTCGTACATGATATCAGCACTATCACACGTTGGGCCTGCAATCACACATTCCTCTCTTTCTCCGCTTCGTTCGGTATAAATGGGGTATTTAATGGATTCATCAAGTGTTTCAATCAAACCAGAAAATTTACCAACATCAGCATAAACCCAGCGGTGCAACGATGTTGAAGTTTTGCGTGAAATCAACACCACTTCGCTCACCAAAATACCTGCGTTGGAACAAAGCGATCGGCCCGGTTCGAGAATGATTTCAGGCATATCATCACCAAAATCATCCTGCAAATAATGGGTAATTTCTTTAGCGTAGGTGGCAAGGTCATTGGTGCGGGTGAGATAGTTGGCTGGAAAACCACCACCAAGGTTTATCATTTTCAATTGTATATCACACTCATTTTTAAGCCAGTCAAAGATAGCTTTCACCTTATCAATAGCTGCATCCCAAGCACCAATATCACGCTGCTGTGAGCCCACATGAAATGAAATACCATAAGGCTCTAACCCTAAAGATTTGGCTAAAACAAGCAGATCAACGGCCATATCTGTTTGGCAACCAAATTTACGCGAGAGTGGCCAATCGGCAGTGTGACTACCTTCGGTGAGCAAACGAATATAAACCTTTGCACCAGGAGCTTCTTGGGCGATATTTCTAAGGTCTGCTTCTGCATCACTGACAAACAAACGCACACCTTTCTCATAAAAATAACGAATATCTTTGCGTTTTTTGATGGTATTACCAAAACTGCAACGATCAGCTGATACACCAAGGGAAAGAATCTTGTCTAACTCATAAACCGAAGCCACATCAAAATGAGCACCACGATCACGCAGCAAGGTGAGAATCTCAAGTGCAGGATTGGCTTTGATGGCATAATAAATTTTAGCATAAGGAAAATTTTCAATCAGCGCGCTGTAATGCTGATCGATAACACCTGAATCAATGACAACAAAAGGTGTTTCTTTATCTTCTGAAAAGGCTTTGATTTTATCAAAAACTTCAACATCATAATAATCTTCAACACGAATAACTTGAGACTGCATAAATATATAGCTCCATAAAAAAACATGAACGTGTTCAGCTGCGGTGGTAATCTAAATGGTGAAAGACATAAAAACTAGAGAATTGTTACACCTGTTTCCTCCCCCTTTCTCACTGAGAAAAAGTAAAAAAGATATTTCTCATGTAAGCCCTTGATACGCAACTTAAAAAAGTATTTTTGTGTTCATTTTTGAATTCTATTGCTAAGCCATCATACAACAACGACAATCCAAGCGCTGGAAAATAATGATAGGATAACTATGACAGATGCGCTTTATACAGGTGGCGATACAATACCAAATAAGTTTGACGTTATCGTCAACGATTTGAACAACACAGGGCTTTCTATTTATGATGGTTTCATCTCCCCGCTTTTGGTACACAATTTAGCCCACGAAGCTAAAATGTTGTGGGCAGAAGGTGCTTTCAAACAAGCCCGTGTAGGCAAAGGTGCAGCAATGCAACTTCGCTCAGAAATTCGAAATGATTGTATTTGCTGGTTAGACCCAGAAAACCCAAACGCTGTAGAACGTCCTTATTTTCAAGATTTAGAAACACTGCGCCACCATATCAATCACCATATGTTTCTAGGCCTTTTTGAATATGAAGGCCATTTTGCACTCTACCCACCTGGTGCCAGTTACAAAATTCATTATGATCGTTTTATCGGCGCACATCAGCGCGTCGTCAGCTGCATACTGTATCTCAACTATGCATGGTCGGCTGCCGATGGTGGTGCACTTAAAATTCATGCGCCCACTACAAATGTTAACCTTAATTTACCAATAGAAGTTTTACCCCAAGCTGGGCGATTGGTTACCTTTATCAGCGAGAC
>JAJFLD010000221.1 GCA_021772875.1 Ghiorsea sp.
GCGGAAATATCAACTGCCCCACGCACTTGTTGCGTGATTTCAGAAATAGATACCGATAATTCTTCAGCTGCAGCTGCAACATTGGTAACATTATGATTGGCTTCTTCAGCACCTGCTGAAACACTTGTAGCCTGCCCTAAAGATTGCTCTGCCATAGAAGACAGCTCTTCTGAAGAGGCTTGCATTTGTGTGGCTGCTGCGATGAGTTCTTGCACCATTGCGCCAATATTATCTTCAAATTCTGTAGCCAATTCTGCTTGCTCTGTCTCATCATCCCATGATACCATGATAGAGTTCCAAACACCTTCGCTGCTTCTTAAGATATAAGCACTGGATTCAAGCGTACGCCCTGCCACAACATACGTGGACGTGACGGGATAACTTGACTCATTGCTTAATGTGGATCTTTGCTGACCTGGGTTTTGATAGAAAATATCAATGCTTTGACCCACAATATTATCTGCCGAACAAGGCAGCTCGCTTTCTATTTTCTTGAACAACTGTTTTGCTGCTGGATTCAAATAAATAACCTTAAGAGAATCTTTATCTGCAATCATGGTAGCTTGTGGTGTTGTTTCAACGACTTGTTTTAAGCGCGAAGTCTCCACGGCTTGTTTTTGAAACACTTGTAATGAGTCTACCAGCTCACCCATTGCGCCCGTTAGGCCTTGGCGAACTTTGCGGATTTCTCCTTTTTCAAGCACATCCATAGCTTCAACAATTTCATTTAAAGGGTGCGTAATGGTGCGTGTAATCCAAGCAATAAGTGCCACCATGCCAATCACTATTAGCAACAATGTACCCCAAAATTGTAACATTTGAGATTTCTTCAACTCTTCGCGTTCGACATTAATATTTTCAATATGTTGAATCAGTGCAACATCAACGATATCAATGCCTGGTTTCAACCCATCTTGATAAAGTTGGCGAAGTTCTTCTTCTGTGGCCAACAAACCCAATAATTTGATTTCATAACTTTGAAAGGCATCATTGTATTTGTCTATTTCATCTTTGACCCTGTTCCTCTCGTTATCTTTGAGATGCGAGGCATTAAGTTTATTATGAAATTCCTGTAAAATTTCATTAAAATTTTCAATATACTCTTCATTGTGGCTAACCATGAATTCTTTTTCAGCTTTGCGCAGCTGTAGCAGCGTGACCAACAGTGTCATCATATCATGTTCTTCGAGATCTTTTTCGATGTTCTCCGCACTTTTACGAAGTTTGCCTTTCATGCCTTCGTTTTTACTAAAGCCTAAAAGTTCGCGTGCTTTTGCCGCTTCCAAAAAAGCATTGTCAAATTTAAGCATGATTGACTGTAGTTTTTTTGCATCATCACGCATGGCTTGCTCAGGAAGCTCTTTAATCAGTGTGCTTAAAGCCTCATCATTACCATCACTATACGTTTGCCAAGATGACCTTCCTGTTTTATCTGAAAACTGTAAATAACGTGAGGCACTCTCAAACTCAACAAACATGCCATTGGATAAACCATCCAGCACTTCCATGGTTTCTGAGGCAACACGTAATTTATCACCAATTTCCTCAACCTTACTTACTGATGTGTTATGAATAACCCCACTTATCACCATGCCAAGCACTGCCAGCACGCCGATTAATGTTAAACGATGCAAGATGGTTAAACGACCAAACCAAGATATTCTTTCTTCTGTATTCATGGAAACTCCCTGTGCTTTTTTCTTACTGATGTCATACCTTCAACAAGGGTTAGCAAATCAAATGCCATTAATGAAAAGCATGCGCTATCACCTTATTTACACCGACCTAAGCAGTTATTACACCATGGCGAATCGCCAAACGTGTGATGTCTACCAAGCTATCAGCGTCAAGTTTTTTCATGATGTTTGTGCGATGTACACCCACAGTTTTTGGGCTTAAGTTGAGCGTAGATGATATGCTCTTCACCGAAAAACCATCCGCAAGCGCTGTAAAAACTTCAAACTCTCTTGGGCTTAAAATATCAATAAGATCTTGATCACCAGCAATAGTAGATATCGCAATATCTTGGGCCAGCGAGGGCTCGATATATGAACGTCCACGATCAACCAAGCGCACAGCGCGTATCAACTCATCTGGCTCAGACATTTTTGTTAAATAACCTTTCACACCCATCTTCATAGCACGGGTCACAAACGTTTTACTGTTATGCATCGTCAAAATCATAAGTTTTGCTATTGGATTGTATTCAAGGATGTGGCGTGCAGCTGCCAGCCCACCCATGCCTGGCATGCTAATGTCCATAATAATGACATCTACAGGCTGTTTACGGTAAGCTCGATAAGCTTCTTCACCTGTCTCAGCTTCGGCTTGAACAACGATGTCAGGCGTGCTTTCAAGCAATTGTCGAAAGCCCATGCGCACCATGGGATGATCATCACAAAGCAACACCTGAATCGCATTAATCGCCATTTATGAGACCAACGGTATGGTGCAACTTAAATTCACACCTTGAGCTGTGTTTGTAAATTTCAAATGCCCTTGCCATGCCAAAACACGTTGCTGAATACCACTCAAACCAAACCCTGAACTTTTGTCTTGTAGCAAAACCGACAAACTATCTGTTAAGGCTTGACCATCGTTGATGATAGATAATTCAAGCTCGGTTTCGCTTATGGATAGCTTTATTGTGGCGCGTTTTGCATGGCCATGGCGCGCAGCATTGGTTAACGCTTCTTGAATGATGCGGTATGCAGCAAGCTGTAATGTGGTGTCCAGACGACTCACGTCACCATCTATGTCAATTTGACAAATCAGTTGCATATGTTCTTCAACAAAAGCCAGCAGCTCATCTAAGCCACTTCTAAAGTCTTTCTTTTCAACCATATGAGGGTCTAAGCGCTGCAATAACTGATGCATCACATCAAACATTTGATCTGTTAACATCACAATACTTTTGGCAACAGGATACGTTTGCCTGCCTTCACTTTGTCTACACATCAATTGCGCAGCAATACGAATAGCGGTGATGTTTTGACCAAGATCATTATGCAAATCATGGGCTATTTTACTGCGCTCATGTTCAAGTATTTCAATATTCTCTCGAGCTAGTGTAGTGTTCGACATTTGTGTATTCATCATGTATTAACCTATCGTATGTTGTACTACGCAATTGGCTTGGCTTATGCTTAGTTATTTATTGGCAAGCAACACTTGTGCCGAGCCACGATTAAGCTTACCTTTTTGGAAAATGGAGTATCAAATCATGTCTGTAAATCTTACTGAAAACGCTGCAATAAAAATCAAATCTCTTTTGAAATCCGAAGAGAACAAAGGCTTAAAGCTACGTATTTTTGTTTCTGGTGGTGGCTGTTCTGGTTTTGAGTATGGTTTTACCTTTGATGATGAAATCAAAGAAAACGATACTGTCGTTGAAAACTTTGATGTCGGTTTGCTGGTGGATCAAATGAGCATGGGTATGCTTGAAGGTTCAGAAGTAGATTATCAAACTTCATTGCAAGGTGAATCCTTTGTGATTCGTAATCCCAATGCCGCTTCAACGTGTGGTTGTGGTAAATCATTTACACCTGCTGAAAGTGGTCAAGGTTGTGCCAACGTAGCCGAATACTGATATTCGACTTAAACTTTTAACCTCATCACATGAGCATTGCGCTTGAAGTTCAGCAGTTAACCAAAACTTATAAAAATGGCAAAAAAGCACTCGAAGGTGTTAATCTTTCAGTGCCTGAAGGATCTTTTTTTGCTTTGCTTGGCCCCAATGGTGCTGGCAAATCATCTCTCATCAACATCCTTGCCGACACTGTTAAACCGTCATCAGGGTCAGTGCAGTTTTTAGGTCATGATTTATTTCAAGAGCGCAGCTGGTGTAAACGCCGTTTGGGCGTGGTGCCTCAAGAAGTGGCCTTTGATCCATTTTTTGCCCCGCGCGATATCTTAAAAATAAATTCAGGCATGTTTGGTGTAAAACCCGACTTAAAATGGATTGATGAATTATTAGAACGCTTGGAGCTTAGTGAACACGCCCATAAAAACGCGCGTCAATTATCTGGCGGCATGCGTCGTAGGCTGTTGGTGGCGCAAGCTTTAGTGCATAAACCAAGTGTTGTTATTCTTGATGAACCCACAGCAGGTGTTGATGTC
>JAJFLD010000222.1 GCA_021772875.1 Ghiorsea sp.
CCCCAAAATTTTATCACTAAAAGTTCTTTTTAACGCCATTTACCTTCAAACCTCAGTCTTACTTTAATGCTTTTGCAACCTCAACAACACGATCCACCGCATCTTCCAAAGTTTCTTGGGCAACAGCATAAGAAAAGCGAATAAACCCTGGTGCACCAAATTCAGTACCCGGCACAAGTGCTACACCTGCTGCTTCAAGCAACCATGCGCAAAGGGCAATATCATCGTTTAACACCTCACCTTCGGGTGTGGTTTTGCCAAACCAAGCTTTGAAGGATGGGAAAACATAAAAGGCGCCATCGGGTGTGATGCAATCTACACCTTCAATTTTATTTAAGGCATCCACCAACCAAGTGCGGCGTGATTCATAGGTGCGCACCATTTCATCAAGCTCATCGGTTGGGCCTTGTAGGGCTGCAAGGGCAGCTTTTTGTGAAATGGATGAAGGGTTGGATGTCGATTGACCCTGAATCATGCTCATGACCTTAATTAGCGGCAAAGGCCCTGCACAGAAGCCTAGACGCCAGCCTGTCATGCAATAGGCTTTGGAAACACCGTTTAAGGTGATGGTTCTATCGATTAAATCAGGGTTTACTTGGGCGAAGGTGGCAAATTGTTTGCCATCAAACAAAATCTTTTCATACATATCATCCGTTGCCACCATCATCTGTGGATGCTGGCGCACCACTTCACCCAAAGCTTTTAAATCTTCAGCTGAATAGGCCATGCCAGTGGGGTTGGATGGTGAATTGAGGAACAAAAGCTTGGTTTTGGGTGTGATGGCTGCTTCAAGCTGCGCTGCGGTGAGCTTAAAGCTTGCTTCAGCCGTGCACATCACTTTCACGGGTACACCTTCTGCCAAAAACACCATATCAGGATAAGACACCCAATAAGGTGCAGGAATCACCACTTCATCACCGGGATTAATGATTGCCATCAACAGATTATAAATACACTGCTTGCCACCTGTGGAGACAAGGATATTTTCAGGCGCATAATCCAAATCATTATCACGCTTAAATTTCGCGGCGATTTCTTTTCTTAAGGCAGGGATTCCCGGCACTGGTGTATAACGCGTAAAACCTTCTTCAATGGCTTTGATGCCAGCTTCGCGTGCTGCCTTTGGTGTCTCAAAATCAGGCTCACCGACTGAAAGCGAAATAATATTACGCCCTTGCGCTCTAAGCTCAGCTGCTTTGGCAGTGATGGCGAGGGTGGCAGATGGTTTAACATTTTGGATACGGTTGGCGAATGTAATCATGGGCTAATCGTGGCAGGTGTCTCGCTTTTGCGCAAGGGAGATTAATGAGCCTATTTTATCAACCATAAAGGCACAGCGACACAAAGTTTTTTAACATTTAGATGATGAAAAATAACCAATCTAGACATGAACTTCTTTGCATTGGTTTTTCTTTGTGACGCTGTGTTTAACGATTTAACGTTTGTAATCACCTGCATCGATTTCGTAATGTTTTAGCATTTTACGCACTGTGTTGCGATTTAAACCAAGCATTTCAGAGACTTTAAGTTGATTACCTTCTGTTTTATCCAACACCAGCTTCAGCAGCGGTGGCTCCATTTGTTCTAAAATATGTTTATGCAACCCTTGAACATCGGCATAACCAAGCTGATGCAAATAACGTTTCACGCAGCGGTGTACCGCATCACTTAATGTCTCATCACCTTGGCTTTTTTCACCATCATCATTACCCAAAGCCAGAGCAACATCCGACATCGTAATACTTGCACCAGGTGTTAATACCGCCAAACGCCGCATCACATTCTTGAGCTCGCGCACATTGCCCTGCCAATCATAACGCGACAACAAACCAATGGCATCGTCCATCAAAATCGGTGCTGTAATGGAGAGCTCTATAGCAGCTTGTGCCAACATCGAAGCCGCTAATTCTGGAATATCGTCACGCCGCTCACGCAACGGTGGGATATGCACAGGAATCACATTTAAGCGATAATACAAATCCTCACGAAACTGACCTTTTTTTATTTTTTCTTTCAAATACTGATGGGTTGCTGCCAATAAACGCACATTAACACGTTTGGTTTTGGTGCTTCCCACACGTTGCACTTCACCTGTCTCTAAAACACGTAACATCTTGGCCTGCAAAGCCAAAGGCATATCACCAATTTCATCAAGAAAGAGCGTGCCTCCATCAGCTTCTTCAAAATGCCCTACCCTTGCTTTATCAGCTCCTGTAAAAGCACCCTTCTCATGGCCAAACAATTCAGCTTCCAATAACTCTGCGGGAATCGCTGCGGTATTGATGGCAATAAATGCTTCATTGGCACGCGGGCTTTGCCTGTGTAGCTCTTGGGCAACCAACTCTTTGCCTGTGCCTGATTCACCCGTAATCAAAACTGTCATATCCGATGCTGCAACACGGCCAATCATACGAAACAACAATTGCATGGCTTGGCTTTTGCCTAAAATTAAACTTTTCTTTGTTTCTGATGTTATTTCTGCATCGACATTGTTTTTGTTACTTTTTCTCTTTTTCGCGCCTACTTTGGGTTTGATTCGCTCAACCAAAGCACGTACTTCATCAAGATCAAAGGGTTTGGGTAGATATTCCATCGCACCTGCGCGATACGCTTCAACAGCATGGTCAAATGTTGTTTCAGCGGTCAACATCACCACTGGGGCATGAAACAACCCTGACTCAAGGGTTTGCATACCATTTCCATCGGGCAAAAATACATCCAAAAATACAATAGTAAACTCATGCTCTTTAACCGCAGCTTTGGCCGCAGCCAAATTGGGTGCTTCTACAATTTCAAAACCCTGCTCATTCAATACCCTGTTCAAAACCCAACGGATGCCATCGTCGTCATCAACAATCAATGCCTTTTGCATGTTTTTCCCCTCACTCTATTCTTAATGGCAAATACATGGCAAAAGAAGTGCGCATTAAAGTGCTATTGACCACAACTTTGCCACCATGTTCTTGCACAACCTGCTGCACAATACTTAAACCCAAGCCATTGCCACGCGCTTTGCCTGTCACATAAGGCTCAAACATTTTAGTCTTAATATGTTCTGGTATTTCATCACCATTGCTGGTTATTTTTATAGAAAGCACAGGCCCTGTATGGTCTGCAAGAACCACCCCATGTTCAATGCGTGTTTCCCAAATAATCAAGTCTGACTCAGCTTCTATGGCATTAGACCACAAGTTTTCAATCGCCTGCCGTAATCGCCGCTCATGACACATGATTGCAGGAATACTTGGATCATAAGAGCGCTGAACCCTGACCCCTTCAACACCTCTAATCACATCATCAATCAGCAGATGTATATTCACCTGTTCCATTTTTACATTGGCCCGTGGCCCTACCTGTAAAAAACCATCCACGCGCTCTTTGATTCTATCAATTTCAGCCAGCATATGTTGCGCGATTTCTAATGGATCACCAGACACTTGCTCACTTAACAACTGTGTTGCACCACGCAAAGCTGCCAAAGGGTTTTTAATTTCATGTGCCCGCTCTAAAGCAATGCGTGACACAGCCTCAGCCATTTCATGCCTTCTGCTTTGCATTTCTGCTTCCAAGCGATTGCCTTCTGCAATCATGACCACGGAAATAAAACCATCACTTTGCTGTGAGAAATATAAGGAATAAGGTTTATGCCCTGAGACCGTATAAAAGACATCCGAAGATGTTGTTTCAGAACCTGCAGCTTTGGCTAATAATTTTGTCACTTCATCTTTAGGGGCAATAAAATCTGCTAAATTTTTATGCAGCAAACGTTTTTCGGAAACATTCAAATGCACTTGCGTTAAGATATTAACGGCAAAAATTTCGCCAACTTTGTCCACCAGTAAACAAGCTACGGGTAAATCTGAAAACTTAACATTGTGCCCAGTCTCAGACTGCAATGTCCAAAACCTCAGCTTGATGATCTACGGATAAAAAATATGCTTGCGCTACTTCTATCTGTTGTTGCCAAGTGTTCACAGACTGAAAAGCCGACCTAAAACCTGTAGAACCATGCCAACCTTTACTGTACCAAGGCACATGTTTACGCACCAATTTGGAAGCGCGTTTTTCACCATGGAAATCTGCAAGATGTAACATATGTTCATGCACAATCGCCCAAACTTCTTCAGCTTTGGGTTTATTGGGTTGTGGCAGCCCCATGATTGCCGCATGTACTTGTGCCAACATCCACGGATTGCCCTGCACTGCACGACCCACCATCACCCCATCACAATTGGATTGGCGAATCATTTCCAAAGCTGAAGGCCCATCAATAATATCACCATTACCAATCACAGGAATCGAAACCACCGACTTAGCACAACCAATATCTTCCCAACTGGCTTTGCCATTAAACATCTGTGCCCGCGTCCTGCCATGCACGGTTAACATTTGAATACCATTGTCTTCAGCGATTTTAGCAATGTTTTCTACGTTTTTAGAAGTATCATCCCAACCTGTACGAATCTTGAGCGTCACTGGAATATCAACAGCTTTCACAACGGCATCAATCACCCTAGCCACCAAAGCCTCATCGCGTAACATCGCCGAACCTGCAACTTGTTTACACACCTTTTTCACAGGACAACCCATATTGATGTCCACAAAATCTGCCCCGTGATCCACTGCCCAAAGGGCTGCATCCACCACAAATTTTGAATCCGAACCTGCAATTTGAATGGACACCGGGCTTTCATTTTTATCCAATTCCGCCATGCGCTCTGTGCGCTCTCTACCCTGCTCCACCGCCCGCGAGGCAATCATCTCTGTCACTGTTAAACCAATGCCAAAACGACGGCAAATACGACGGAAAGGTAGATCTGTGATGCCCGCCATGGGTGCCAAAGCAATCGGTGGATTGATGGTAAACTTACCCAGCTTAAAACCGGGCAAGGCAGGTGTTGGTGAATGGTTGTCTTGCTGAATCATGAACTAAAACTCTCTTGGTCGTAAAAAATGCTACTGCCTAATTTTTGTGCAATTAAAACATAATCCAGCTTATCAAGCACGATATATTTTTATCATTCAAGCATATATTGAACAATCGACCTAAGCCATGCAGCTTTGGCGCATGACAACATCTATCCTTTGGCCCAATACCCAGTTTAAGCTTTCTGTAGCGGATGCAACTTTGTTCCCAGATAGCGCTTTGCCGCAAATGGCGGTGGCTGGCCACTCGAATGTGGGCAAATCATCTTTACTTAACACCTTATTCGGGCGTAAAGGTTTGGTCAAAACTTCCAAAAACCCTGGTTGCACGCGCTTGTTAAATGTCTTTGAAGTGGATGCCCAATTGATGGTCGTGGATTTGCCGGGTTATGGTTATGCCCGCGCACCTAAAGTAGAAAAGAAAAGATGGGCGCAACTGATCGAAGGTTATTTACAAAGCCCTAAAGCTGCACAACTGGTGCTGCTGTTGCTTGATTTTCGCCATGGCCCTAAAGACAGTGATTTACAAATGATTGAATGGCTCAATGAAGCTGATATTCACTGGATAGCAGTGGCGACCAAAGCGGATAAACTTGCAGGCAATGCCAAACGCAAACGCATACAAGAAATGACCCATGCTTTGGGCATACCTCCCCTGCTTACGTCCAGCTTAAAAAATCAAGGTATGGATGAGCTTCGTAACATTATCATCAACGAAATATTCAACGATGATGACTGAGAATGATATTCGCCTAACCTTTTTTATAGGCATTTTTTTTAGTGTTATGCTTTTGGAGTTCGTTTTTGCCAAGCGTATTTTAACGACGCCCAAAAGCAAACGTTGGTTTAACAACCTAGGGCTCGTGGCTTTGGATGTTGTGCTTGTTCGCCTGCTGATACCAACCACTGCTGTAGGGGCAGCACTGTGGGCTGACGAACAACAAATCGGCTTATTCAACAGCATCACCCTTGCGCCTGCATTCAGCGTTATTATTGCTGTGATTTGTCTGGACTTGGTGGTTTATTGGCAACACCGCATTTTTCATCGGGTGCCGCTGCTGTGGCGATTGCATCAAGTACATCATGCAGACCGTGATATTGATCTCACCACAGGGCTTCGCTTTCACCCCATCGAGATATTAATTTCAATGGCTGTTAAATTTGCCGTAATTTTAATACTCGGAGCGCCTGCAATGGCTGTGATTATTTTTGAAATCATACTCAATGGCATGGCCATGTTTAACCATGGCAACATCAAACTGCCCAAAATTTTAGATGGTTGGTTGCGTTTGCTCTTTGTTACGCCTGATATGCACCGTGTTCACCATTCTGTGCTCAAACATGAAACAAATAGCAATTATGGCTTTAACATTTCATTCTGGGATAAGCTCTTTGGCAGTTATCACGCACAACCTGATCAAGGCCATCAAGGTATGACTATTGGCCTCAATCAATACCAATCTCAACCTACCCATTCCATATTGTGGATGCTGACACTACCATTTACGCACAAGGGTGGGCAATATTCGCAGCCTGATGATCTCAAAGCAAAGGAGAAAAATCATGAGTGATGACATCGTGAACCGTTGCGAATGTATGCACAAAACATTCGCCCAACTGAAAGAACTTGGCTCACTTGAAGCTGCCATGCAAGCTGGCGCAGGCACGGAATGTGAAGGTTGCATGCCTTGGTTAAAACTATCTTTTGCCAGTGGCGAAAATGAATTGGCCTTAGACGACCCGCGTTTGCAAGATTATCAATAATATGAAAACACCCACTTCAGTAAGTCGCGGCGAACATATCCTGCTCATCACAGCCTGCATCATCATTATCATTGCAGGGCTAAAGTTGGCTGCGCCACTGATGGTGCCGCTGCTATTATCTGCATTTGTGGCCATCATTTGTTTGCCGCCGCTTTATTTTCTTTTGAATAAAGGTGTCAACGTCACTGCTGCTGTTTTTATGGTCACAGGTTTAGTTGTTTGCCTTGGTTTATTG
>JAJFLD010000223.1 GCA_021772875.1 Ghiorsea sp.
GACTGCTACAATCTCATCGGCAATAAACATCTGCTCAACTTCTACAAACAACAGGCTTTGCGGCCCGGCACCCAGCTCTTTGATTTCATGCAATTTGCAGCCATAGGCAACCTTTGCCCCTGCCAAACGTGGCATATCAAAACCTTCAAAGGGTAAGAGTGGCAAACCAAGTTGCTCCACTTCCGAAACATCTTCAGCCAAGCTGGCACTGCTGGCATTCATCGCTTCTAACATCTTGCGGTCAGGGATATGAATCACGCAAGATTTGCTACGCTCAAGGTTGATGCGTGTATCTTTAAATTCGCCAGTGGGCTTTAGACCAAGCGAGAGCATAAGAATGGGTGGCTCACTGCACACAGCAGTAAAAAAAGAAAACGGGGCAAGGTTATAGCTGCCATTGTTATGCTCAGTCAGCACCCAAGCAATCGGGCGCGGCATCAGTGTTTGAATCATTTGAAAATAACGCTGCCCACTGGCCAATGTCGAAAAATCTAAAATCAAAAGCTTACCCCTGCTCTTACAATGTGATGTTTCATGATTTGCGGCTAACCATCGCCAGCCAAGGTTGCAACTCACGTGGCAATCCTTCTGGGCGGTAATAATGATGTATCACCGCAAACCCTGCTTGTTCAAGAAAGCCTTGCATGGTTTCAAGCTGCATATAATGACCATAACGCGCCCCCTGCCAACCCTCGGATTCTCCCCTTGGGTTTGATGAAAAAAGAATGCCGCCCGGCCGCAGTGTTTTGTGCAGCTGCTTTAAGATACGCGGCAGCTCCAAGCTTGGTATATGAAATAACGATGCATTGGCAAAAATACCATCAAAGCTTGCCTCATCAAGATCAAGGTTCAGGAACTGTTGATGCAACGTAGGGCAAGCGCTATGTGTTTGTGCCATTTGGCAAAAGGATAAGCTGCCATCAAGCCCTGTGGGGTGGTGTCCTAAAGCTTTAAATGTGGCGAGATCGCGCCCTGGACCACAGCCAAAATCCAAGATATCAAGCGCCCTATCTTTGGGCAGAGCTTGCAAAAAAGCCGCAATATTTTGGCTGACATCATGATGCTGTGTGCCCGCCCAAAAGGATTCAGCATTTTGCTCGTAGTGCGCCAAGGTGCGCAGCTCTATAGCCTCTAAATCTTCGTCGCTTTGATTCAATGGTTCACTCCCCGTCATTGCTTCAACAACACTTTGGGCTGTATGTTAAGCTGAATTTTAAGCTGATATTTACATGGCACGCATATACCAAGGTCTTAGTGGCGTATTGCCATCGAGTGCCGCATGCAATTGCGCCAGCAGCTTATCTTTATCTCTTGGCAGATTGCCAGCAAGGGCAAGCGCGTTGGATGCATGATTGGAGCGGAATATCACAGCTTTGGGTGGATTTAAGCCGCTGATGAGTCGTTGCTGTTCCAAAAGAATCGCCTTGTCATCTTGCAAGACAAAGGCTTCGCCATACTTGCGCTCAAATTCTTCTATCATATTCGGCTCAAGGTGCAGTTGTAGGGTGGAGAGATAAGTGATGGGCGCGTTATTGAGCAAGGCTATGGTGCCATCAATATGTTCTTGCCAGTGTGTTTTCCCGCCCAATCCCAAAATCACAGTACCCGACACTTTCAAGCCAGCATTAAAAGCTTTATCCATGGCCTGAGCGATACTCTTTTGACTGGCACCCTTAGTGATTTTCTTCAAGATCAGGTTAGCACCTGATTCAATGCCCAAATAAAGCAGGTTTAACCCATTCGCTTTTAACAAGCTTAACTCTTCATGGCTTTTATTTAGAATATTCGATGGTGTGGCATAACAGGAAACACGCGACAATTGTGGCAGCGCGGTTTGTAAAGCATCTAAAATTTGCATCAACTGGTCTGTAGGTAAAACAAGCGCATCACCATCTGCCAAAAACACACGCCTAGCATTTGGCCAAGCTTTCGCTGCTTTACGAATATCATCAAACACCACAGCAAGCGGCCGCTGGCTATAATCCTTGTCGCGATACATCGCACAAAAACTGCATTGATTAAAACTACAGCCCAGCGTGACCTGAATAATCAGGTTATCCCCTTCACTGGGCGGTCGATAAAGCGGCATGTGATAATTTAGCGGCATTTCCATCCAAGATGTGCGTTGATATCAAGTTTGTTTGCGGAATGATTCACTTCTTTATCTCAGAAGTACACCACCTCAACTTAAAAAACAAAAAATGTGTCCCTCCTAACTCAATAAAACCCACGCATCAAGCTATGTCCATTTCATCCACTTTTATCATCTAAATCATTGTGGATGACCCAACAGCAGCACTTGCGCCCACCAAAATCTTCTACTAAGTGCCTGTATATTTCGTAGAGCCTGTCTATTGCCCGACTCTACTGCGATACCTTTCATAAATTTCTTTACCTGCTAAATCACCCAAATCAGCAGCCCTCTTCGCATCCTTCACTGCCAACTTCATATCTCCCATATGATAATATGTCCCACCACGCTCACGGTATGCCCGACCACTATCTGGGTTAAGTGCTATAAATTTATCCCAGTAAGGAATGATTTTTTTCCATGCTTTCGATTTTGCCAATACGAAATCAATCAATAGATAATGATCAATATTGTTTGAATCAAGTTCAATAGCCTTATCCAAATCACTAATCGCTAAGTCGTTTTGATTTTGCCCTATGTAAACTCTTGCTCTCCTGTTGTAAGTATCAGCATTATTGGGGTTTAGACGCAATGCCGCATTGTATTTATCAACCGCAGAAGACTTATCACCACTTTTCCTAAGATTATACCCTTCAGTTATTAGCAACCACTCTAATAGCTTACTTATTTTCTGAGCATAGGGGTTTAACTTTGCAGCATATTGCATATCTGCCATGGCTTTTGAATTGTTTTCTAATTTGATATATGTTCGTCCACGCCAATAATAATAATCAGCATCCTCAGGGTATATTTCAATCGCTTGATTCAAATCTTCGAGCGCATTTTTGTATTTTTTCAGCTTATGCCTTATTTTACCTCGTTGATATAAAAGAGCAGGATTTTCACCAAACATAAGTGCTTTGGTATATTTTTCTTCTGCGGCATTCGGAGCATCTTGAATGTAACTCATGCTGGCAGCATCAGCATATATCTCACCGGCTAACCATTGTATCTTAGGATTATCCTTAATAAAATGTAACGATACTTTGATAAATCCGCTCATTTCTTTATATGAACCGCCCCACCTCGGCGTTAAGGTATTCAAAAATGTGGTTCTTATCATATAAGATGCATGGTTCACTTCAAGTCCCTTTTTAACTGCCGCAGCGGCTTGCCTATCCTTACTGAACATATTTGCGATGTTAATCAAAGTTGTATACGAGACCAACGACTGGTCAGTAATCTTAAAAACAGCCGTTATATCAATCATTGCTTGATTAAAGTAGTCCGCCATTTCCTGCATCTGTTCTTCCTTGGTTTCACTCGCCCAGTCTGACCCGCGAACCATCCAACCTAAACCATAATAATATCTTGCTCTGGCAAGATATGCGGTATACTTATCAGGGGTGCTATCAATCCACGCGTTAAATAACGGTTCATACGATTTATCTTCTATTCTAAAAGCATAATATGCCGTAAATAAATCCATTTCTTTGGCTATATTATAGTCCACATTTGTTTGAAGCTTTTCTAAATATGCATTTAACGCCTTAAATTCCTTATTTTCCAGTAAATTTCTTACCTTTAATGTAATGCTTGTTCGAGGATAAGCTTGCACAGATTTTGTTTTTGTTATCAAGATATTCGATTGCTCAGCTTCACTACTTTCATTAACCTTAGCTGGCGGAGGTTTATCACTAAATTGAGCTCGACCATTTTCATCAACCCATTTATAGATTTGAGCATACGCGTTTTGTCCTCCAAAAAGAACAAACACCATCAATATTAATAGCAATTTCATATCTTACCCCCTCCTGCCAATAAAAAACCACCTTGAGCAAGCAAAGTGGGTGTTCAAGTCTTACGCCAGTTTCTTGTATTTCATTCG
Source organism: Ghiorsea sp. (assembly GCA_021772875.1). GTDB lineage: Bacteria > Pseudomonadota > Zetaproteobacteria > Mariprofundales > Mariprofundaceae > Ghiorsea. The sequence goes on from JAJFLD010000223.1 coordinate 4,020, forward strand.
CTGCCACTGCATATCAAGAAAACCCAATAAATATTTAATTCTTACCAACGCACTTAAACGCAATAAAATGTTCGAGCCTCCCTAGCTCATGTAATCTTCGTTTATTTAGCGTAGTTGAGAAATTGATAAACAGCAATGTGAGTACGAGTAAGTTTAATCAATGTTGCATAAACCAATCTATTTCAGTTCGAGTAATCGTGCTTGCGCGTTAGGAGGACAAATTGCGCTTCTCTCTGTGTTCCCACGCAGTAGATTTTACAATTCACTTCATGGCATTAAGGTATCGCAGCATTTATGCATCGCCACAAATATCAGGAGACAATGAATCATATGCTCAAAGCGTTTCGAATTTTAAGTATGATTGAAGGCCTATCACTTATTGTACTTTTGTTTATTGCCATGCCACCAAGTATCAGTTTGGTATTGATCTGGTGAAAATTATTGGCCCCATCCACGGTTTTTTATGGTTAGCTTATCTGCCGCTTCTAGATTTCACAAACAGAAAACAAGGCTGGCCACCTTCATTGTTAAACATTGCATTCATCACTTCCATCCTTCCATTTGGTTGCTTTTACCTTGAACATAAAATCAGGCAACACCGTTTAGCCACTGAACAATCAACATAAACCTTAAGTATACACTTGTTCCTGATTTCTTTAGGTGGACGGATAGCAACGCTCTGGTTAAGATAAAAACACCGCTAAATCAGGAGCAATATCATGGGCAAAGAACAAAAAAGTATTAAAGCAACCAAGAAGAAAGCTGCCTTAACCCCCAAAGAGAAGAAGGCCGCAAAAAAACTCAAAAAATAAAACCCAGCATTGCACAGAATAAAAAAATGAATAAGGGGCAAGGCTTCGGGCTTATCGTCAATTCCAATAAGGCAACAATACCGATGTCTTGCCCCAATGCCTACGAGTCATTATTTCAAGATTCAAGACCTCACCCTCGAAGCATTTCGATGTTTAAAAAAATATATGATTGCAAGACGTGCCCTCCGACCATCTGACCCCAAAACACCCGCCCTCATCCTACATGTACTTTTTATTGCACATGTATCATCTGCCACCTATACTTGTCCCATAAGATGTACATGTCCGAGGTGTTTTTATGCAAGTTGTCAATTTTACAGAAGCAAGAAATTGTCTAAAAAATGTGCTGGATAATGTCGAAAACAATGCCGACTACACCATCATCAATCGCCGCGATGCCAGCAACGCGGTGGTGATGTCTTTAGACTCATTCAACAGCCTGATGGAGACCGTCCACCTACTGAAATCTCCAGCCAACTTAACACACTTGGAAAAATCCATAGCCCAATATCAGCAAGGGAACACAACAGAACAACCACTGACCAATGATTAAAACGCTGGCTTGGACAGAAGAGGCTTGGAGTGACTACATCTGGTGGCAGAGCCAAGATAAAAAGACACTCAAGCGCATCAATAAACTCATCAAAGAAACCATACGCAGCCCATTTGAGGGCATAGGCAAACCCGAAGCATTACGTGAAAACTTATCTGGTTTTCACTCCCGAAGAATTGATGACACCAACCGCCTTGTCTATGCCATCGATACGAATAAATTAACGATTATTTCCTGCCGTTATCACTATTAGTATTCAAAAATCAAGACTGCCCTAAAAGGATAACGTCCGACTTTCAAATCTAAAAAATGTATAATTGCAAGGCTTGCGCCCGATACCCTCACATGTGGAAATTGGTGCATATCATCTATAGCGCACTGAAAAATAGGGAGCCGTTTGATCCAAAATTTCAGGCTAAAATAGCTTGGCTGCCAAGACTATCTCCGACCCGAATTCTTGGCGAACTCTGTATTCCGAATTTACATGAGTCTTATCGAGTCTGTCGCTATTGATTAAGTATCACTTACCCCTGTTGATTTATTGGTCTTAGTCATACGTTCAAATTCCAACTCTTCTAATAAGCTCAGAAGCTCTCCATAAACACGTTTTTCTGAAAACAAAACATCAAAAACATTCTTTACAAAATGGTATGATATTAAGATGAGTACTAAGTTAAAAACTATCAAAAGTAAGTAAAGCATATAAACTTGCAATGTATTTGCATGCTCTAGGATTACTTTTACTGTGAACACATAAGGAGGCATTATAAAGCTCATTATGACAGCAGGTTTCACAAGCGGAGATATTTTTTCAATTTTTGATTTAACGTATACAATATACAAACTATACGCCTTATCAATCACTTGATTTTCGTGGTCCTTTATATTAAATATTTTTCTGAGTTCTAGCTTCTGCCAGTCTCTAAAACCATCTCTATCCCAATTCCAAAAGTTAGGTTTTATTTCTTTAATCTTTTTTTGCCGCCAATAGATTCTACTCAAAGTTAGAATAATAGCGATAAAAACACTACCAAGCATAAATACAACAAACATTACCATACTGCATATATTTTCTGCTTCTTTGTTAGAGAAGTAAAGAGTACTTAACACCAATGGTATTGCAGTACCAAAGTACACCAAGCTGGAGTATTTTAGTACTGTAACATCCTTAGATATACTCGTTAGGAATGTATTTAAAACTTTATCAGGAGTATTCATCACGCCAGTTTTTTGTATTTGATGCGATGCGGTTGCGCTGCATCTTTGCCTAAGCGGCGTTCTTTATCTTTTTCGTATTCAGCGAAGTTGCCTTCAAACCATTCCACGTGCCCATCATCTTCAAAAGCGAGCATATGTGTGGCGATACGGTCGAGGAACCACCTATCATGCGAAATCACTACGGCACAACCTGCGAAGTCTAACAATGCATCTTCTAGGGCACGCAGTGTTTCAACATCTAGATCATTGGTCGGCTCATCCAAGAGCAACACATTGCCGCCTTCTTTGAGCATTTTGGCCATATGCAGGCGATTGCGCTCACCACCAGAGAGCATAGACACTTTCTTCTGTTGATCGCCGCCTTTGAAGTTAAAGC
>JAJFLD010000224.1 GCA_021772875.1 Ghiorsea sp.
TAAGCGCAACAAATCTTGGTCAAAGGTGTTCATGCCATAGTTGGCACCATGCATCATCGTATCTTTGATGCCCATGATGTCCCACTGCGCAATTTGATCAGCAGCGCGCGCTGTATTGATTAAAATTTCAGTCGCAACAGTGCGACCTCCATCCAATGTACGCACCAAACGCTGTGACAAAATCGCCTTCATGTTCATTGCAAGGTTTAATTGTACCTGTTCATGCATTTCTTCAGGGAAAAAATTGCGAATACGTTCCAAAGCCTGATTCGAATTGTTTGCATGTAATGTTGCCACACAAACATGCCCTGTTTCGGCAAAGGTAAGCGCATGTTCCATGGTTTCGCGATCGCGAATTTCTCCAATGAGTATTAAATCGGGTGCCTGACGTAAGGCATTTTTTAGGGCATGTTTAAAATCAAGCGTGTCTGTGCCAACTTCGCGTTGTGTCATCACCGATTTTTGGTGTTGATGAATGAATTCAATAGGGTCTTCAATGGTAATGATATGCCCTGCGGCATTGCGATTGCGATGATCAATCATAGCTGCCAAAGAAGTAGATTTCCCAGAACTAGTAGCGCCGACCATAACCACCAAGCCACGCTTATTCATCACAATATTTTTAAAGGCTTCAGGTAAAAGTAACTCATCAATAGTCGGCACATCGGTGGTAATTCTACGAATCACCATGCCCACATCACCACGTTGGCGAAAAATATTTACCCTAAAACGGCCCATGCCTTCATAAGCAATGGCCACATTCATCTCCATAACTTCGGAGAATTCTGCTCTTTGCTTTTCTGACATCGTAGCATTGGCAAGCTGCTCACATTGCACAGCTGTGAGCGGTGGCTGTTTAAGTGGAATCACTTTAGCATTAATGCGGTATGAAGGTGGCATGTGTGATGTAATATACAAATCAGAGGCATCTTGTTTTATCATCACTTGCAATAATTGTTTAATTGAAACTTTTTGCTCAGTTGTGCTTGCACTCATATGAAGTTACCCACCAAATAGTTTTTTGTTTTGTGCCCGCGACAATGCTGCTTCTTGGGTGATTTTACGTTGGCGCACAAGATCCTGTAAACACATATCTAGGGTCTGCATGCCTTCACGCTGTCCTGTTTGCATCACAGAAACCATTTGTGCCAATTTGTTTTCACGAATCAAGTTACGCACTGCCGGATTACCCAACAGAATTTCGTGTGCGGCAACTCTACCTTTACCATCAGCTGATTTGATTAAACTCTGTGAAATCACAGCTTTTATAGATTCTGACAACATCGCGCGTACCATATCTTTTTCTGCTGCGGGAAAAACATCGATGATACGGTCAATGGTTTTGGGTGCTGAAGATGTGTGTAATGTACCAAACACCATATGCCCTGTTTCAGCGGCAGATAAGGCCAGACTAATCGTCTCCAAATCTCGCATTTCACCCACCAAAATCACATCAGGATCTTCACGCAATGCACCTTTGAGTGCTGTGGCAAACGATTGCGTATGTTGTCCCACTTCACGTTGAGATATAAGGCAGTTTTTTGTTTGATGCACAAATTCAATGGGGTCTTCAACTGTAAGAATATGACCTTTTTCGCGTTCATTGCGGTAATCCAACATGGCGGCAAGCGTAGTCGATTTACCCGAACCTGTTGGCCCAGTCACGAGGCAAATACCGCGTGGCATCATGGCTAATTCTTTAAAGAGCTCTGGGGCATTAAGTTGTTCTAAGCTTAAGACTTCAGAAGGGATGGTACGAAACACTGCCGACATGCCTCTATTTTGCCAAAAACAATTCACACGAAAACGGGCGATATCACCAAGTGCAAAAGAAAAATCCAAATCCAAATATTCTTCAAAGGTTTTGCGTTGCTGGTCATTCATGATGTCATACACCATGGTTTGTACTTGTTTGTCTTCTAAGGCAGGCATTTTGATCTTGGTCATATCCCCATTGATACGAATCATGGGTGATTCGCCCGCAGAAACATGCAAATCCGACGCACCATTTTTTACCGCAAAGGCCAATAACTCAGAAATATCCATCCAACACTCCCCTTACCATGAAAAAAACTAAAAACGAAAACCTTTGCCGAGAATAGAAGTTAAATGCTGTTCTCGCAAGTAAACAAACAGCATAAATGCTACTTCTTTATGTAATGCAAAAACTGACTATCACGCCCAGCATTGATGCCGCGTTGTTCAAATTTGGTGTGCACCCTATCCTCATCGCGCGCTATAAAGCCGCCCAAACCTGCAACATTGGTCAACCCTGGTGTTTGATCCAAAATATCTCGCATCCACACTGCCAATTCAGGAATATCACTGGCGAGTTTAATGAAACCACCATCTTTAACACGTGATACCAACAACTGGGAAAAATCTTTTTGAACAATTCTACGTTTATGATGGCGTGGCTTGGGCCATGGGTCGGGATGATTGATAAACACACCATCAAGCTGCTGCTCTGCTACCTGATGTTGCAATACAAACTGGGCGGGCAACTGTGTAATTCGCGTACGCTCAATAAAACCAGCATCAGCCAAACGCCCAACTGCTTTGGCCACACCAGGTAAATAAATTTCAACACCAACAAGTGTCCACTCAGGATGCCTTTCTGCCAGATGAACCAAAAAGTCACCATTACCAAAACCAATTTCCATCACCACTGGTGCATCTTCCGCCAAGTTTGCTGATGCCAACGTTTTGCCTTTAGGCAAGCCAATGATAGGCAACCATTTCAACAACCTTGCTTCTTGCCCTGTGGTAACAAAACCATTTTTTCGTCCATGTGTGCGCATTTCATGCTGCACAAACTGCTCTCTGAATTCAGCACTTAGTCTCACGAAGACGTTTCCTCACTTGCATTTATTTTAGTGGTACGTTTACAATATTGGCAAGAAAGAATCACTTCGCCTGCATCATCTGCCAGCGCTTGTATCTCTTCTTTTGCCATCCCATCAAAGACGTGTTTCATATTCTCAATTGAACATGAGCATTGGTATTGATAATCATCCCGCCCAACAATTTGGCACCCCAAATCATTGAAACATTCAAGGATAACTTCAGGTGTACATTGATCAAGCGTATCATTGCTGATTCTCGCCAGCGCTTCCACTGCCTTAAACCAGTCATCATCATCATCATCATCATCACAGCCTGGCATAGCTTCAATCATCAAAGCCAAATTACCCTGCAAAATGACGTCTGCCCGAATTTGAACAGATTGACTTAAATAATGCATAATATGCTCAGCCAACCAATCAGAATTATGCTGAAGACTTGATACATAAGGTTGACCAACACCCAAATCACGCACAGTTGATAACAGCATATCTTTGCCCATCCAGGCTGAAATCTCGCTTCCTTCCATGGCTGGCACGACCTTGTCTTGCCATTGCACATACCCTCGCACCGCACCTGACTTTGTCTCTGCCTGCATACGCGCAATCGGCGCATGTGTTGAGGTTGCATCCAATTGTAATACTTGGCGTACACCACCTTTACTGACACTCAGCAACACAATAGATGCCAACAAGGTTTGCCCAAACAACACTGTAGGTTGCCCCTGTAAACCGTGAATATCAGCAGCTTCTTGGTTGATATGTTCACCCCGAATGATTGCTCCGCGCGCTCTGGCATCGGGCAATAAAAATCGAATCAGTTCATCTTTCACTTTAACCAACCTATCAACTCATTTAATGATTTAAAACAGATATTTGCGCCACTTAGTTCAAGTTCTAAAGCATCAAAAGAATGGGTTAAACCAACCCCGTAACAACCAGCCCTGTATGCAGCTTGTACATCGGCCTCACCATCACCAACCATCACAGCATACTCAGGCACAATACCCAATTGTTTGCATGCTAACAGCAACGGTTCTGGGTTTGGTTTAGAGGCTCGGCCATCTAGTTTACCGACCACACAACCAAAATAATGCATCCAACCTAAGCTATTCAATTGTGCCTCTGCACGATGTTGGCCTTTGCTGGTTACCACCGCCATAGGCAGATGGCTCGCCCTCAAAAAATCTAACAATTCTTCTGCCCCATCCATGGCTTTGATACCATCCAAATAACTTTGGTCATGGATAGCAATAAACCGCTCTGTGGCAGCTTCCTTCTTAGCGCCAAATAAACTTGTCATGCTGCAATCACCGCGCCCAGTATGGCGGCGGATATCCTTTGCGCTCATGTGGGGCAAACCAAACTCTTGCAAGGTTTGCTGCATCGCCGCAACAATGGGTTCAAAAGCATCAATCAGGGTACCATCCAAATCGAGAAGTACACCTTGAATATCAGACTTTTGCATGACGAAGCTCTTCAAATTGCTCTAACATCAACGCACGTAATTTCAAACCGATTTCACCAGGCACACCAGCACCAATGGCTTGTCCATCAACAGCACATACAGGCATAACAGCATTGGTTGTGCTGCTCATCAAACATTCCGTCAACCCCTTTTCGTCTAACTTCCACGGTCGCTGCTGCACAACAAAACCTAGATCTTTTGCTAGCGAAATAACCATATCACGGGTAATACCTCCTAAGATCTGATGGTCTAAGGCGTGGGTCACCAAAACGCCATCAATGATAGCAAACACATTCGTAGCACAGCCTTCAAGCATATGATTTTTTTCATCCAACCAAAATGCCTCATCCACCTCACGACGACTCGCTTCTTGTTTGCCCATCACACTGGCAAGCAAGGCAATTGATTTTATCTCACAATGTTTCCACCGAATATCTTTCAAAGTGCATGCTTTCACACCTGTTCTTAGCTTTGTATCGCTGGGCAGAGGAAGATCACGCACTGTAATGACAAGGGTTGGTTGCATAGCTTGATTCACCACATGTGAACGTGGCGCAACACCACGTGTCACTTGAATATAAACCATGGCATCCTCATATGGATTTTTATGATAAGCCTGTTGTACCAAATCTTTTAATGCTTCTAAAGATTTCGGTAAAACAATTTCTATGGCTGCGCAAGAGCGTTCTAGCCGTTGTAAATGGGCGTCCAAATCCAAATACCCACCGCCAAAACATGCCACCACTTCATACACACCATCGGCAAACTGAAAACCACGGTCTTCGATGTGTACCATGGCCTGCTCAAGCGGCAGAAATTTATCATTCACATAAGCTGTGAGTTGTAGGTTTGCACTGGATTGTTTCATGACAGGATTAACCTCGTGACACTAGATATGCCAAAGCTTAAGAAAAAACAAACACTTTTGCGATGAAAAAGTAAGCAATAACAACCACAATTCAGTCATCAGTCATCCCAAAACGCAATGATTGGCATAAATCTTGTATGCAAAGTTATTAAAGCGCATGGCCACCATTCCGATGTATAAAACATACGACGTATCATAGGAGGCAAACATGAACCCTTTTCGTGCAAAAAAAATTGCAGATTATTTTTCAAGCATTGGCTCATTCATTGTAACCAACAAACTCTACGGTGTCACCGTAACATTTCGTGGTAATCTTGCTTATTTTGAAAACGAAACTTCACTATGGGCATTTTTATTCCACATCGCCCATGCCGAACATCTCGAAAGCATTATCGCTGAAGCCAAGTCTAGACTCGCTGCTTAAAGCAATCATACCAGTAAAACAAATTATTGGTCGCGCCACCAAAGTTTTAAGGCATCAGCCTTTCTACCTAACCAAGATGCCCGCTCTACATTTTGCTCAGTCAACATAGGGATGGTTTGAAGAACAATATCTTCTTTGGGTGTACGTAGTGTTGCTTGAATACTTCCCAAGCTTTGTCCTTTGGCAATCGGTGCAAGCTGTGGTGAAGTATATTTCAAAGCAAAACCTAAAAAGTTTTCACTACCCTTAGGCACAGTGACCCACACAGGTTTTTCAGGCTTTAACCAAACCGATGCTGCTTTACCTTCAAAAACTTCAATATTACGGCGAATTTCTTTTTCTTTGGGGCGTAATGTTACAAATTGACGCAAGCCGTATTTTAACAACACCTTAGATTCACTCTGCCTTGCATCCAAAGATGCTGCTCCAAACAAAGATGAAACCAACCGCATATCACCTTTTTCCGCAGCACCAGTTAAACAATAACCTGCCTCTTCTGTATGCCCTGTTTTTAAACCTTTAGCTTCTGGCAGCGACCATAACAAACGATTGCGATTCCATTGCGTGCGTCCGTCAAAGGTATAACTTTTTTCTGCAAAGATATCGAAAAAATCTGGAAAGTCTCGCCACAGTGCGACGGCAAGTTTTGCCATATCCATAGCTGTGCTAAAATGATTATCCGTAGGAAACCCTGTGGGATTACTAAAATGTGTGTTTTCCATACCTAAAGCAGCAGCTTTGGCATTCATCAAGCGCACAAATGCATCGGATGAACCTGCCAAATGTTCAGCGATTACAATCGATGCATCATTGCCTGAAAGCGTGGCGATACCATGAATCACTTCCCGCACTTGAGGATGCATACGTGGCTCTAAAAACATCGTACTGCCGCCAATCTTCCACGCTTTTTCGCTCACATTAACACGCTCATCCAAATTTAATGTGCCCAATTTCAATGCTTCAAAGGTAAGATAGAGTGTCATCATCTTGGTCATGCTTGCAGGCGCAAGCCGTTTGTTTTCATCATGTTTTGCCAGAATTTGGCCTGATCGCGCATCCAGCAACACCCAAGATTTGGCTTTGATTTGAGGCTCCATTGGCCAGCTGATGGATGCCCTCGCCGAGGATTGCTGAGCCAACATCATCGCACCTAATAATAGAGCATACCAAACAAACTTCATAACCAATCTCCTTCAGGCTCAACACTCCAAGCCAGTTGTGTTTCTTTAGAGCGCATTGCATACCCTTTAATTTTTAATGTTTTTGCATGCAACATCATACGTCCAAACTTTTTGCCGCCGTAACGCGCATCACCCACGATGGGACAACCCACTGAGGCCAAATGCACACGCAACTGGTGGGTGCGCCCTGTAAGTGGCAACAAGCGTAGCAAGGCGGTATGTTCAGATGTTTCGAGCACAAATGCCTGCGTTTTACTTGCCCTACCATCGGCGGCAACATGATAACGCCCAGCACGATCAGCTTTAGCAGAAATCGGCTCTTCAATTAGTTTTTCAGTCCAACTTGGTACTGGTGAGACAACAGCCAAATATTCTTTATCTACAGCCTGCGACCAATGGTGTTGCAGATGCTGCAAGGCTTTAGGATCATAACAAAACATCATCAAACCCGATGTGCCTTTATCCAAACGATGAACAGGGCGCAGATGTTTACTTTGCACAGGGTTAAGCTTGAGCAACATCGCCAACTCATAAGGCAAAGTGCCTTTGCTGCGATGAAGCGCTTCTTGTGCATATTGCCCAGCTTTTTTATGCAACAATATCCAACTACCCTCTTGCCAAACAATTTGATCCGCAGTCAGTGGCACCAAAACCTCATCATCCAACATCACCAGCCGTACTTTTTCACCACCTTGAATCACACGCCCTGCTTTTCGGCAGCGTTTTTTGTTGATATACACCCCACCTTCATCGATAGCCTTTTGCAGACGCCGACGTGAAAAAGGAGCGATGGATGCCAATGCAGAATCAAGGCGCTGTCCACCAACTTCAGCAGGAATATTTAATTTCATATCTTCAAATGCCATGATTTACACAGACTCCAGTATTTCTAGCACTTGTTCATGATGCTCACAGTAATGAATGCATTCAAAGCCATGATCTACCGACATCACCAGCTGCATTTTCATCATCTCAATCAAAGGCAACCAGCATTCACCATAAACAAGCAAGGGCCGAGCCTCTAACACACGTATAGCCAATAAGTCCCAAGTCATGGCAAATTCAGCCATCGTACCCAAACCACCAGGCAATACCAAATATGCATCGGCCTGCTCAATCAACATTTGCATTCGCTCAAAAAAATGTTCGGCTCGTTTTTCTTCACTTAGTGTATGCTCTGGTGGTGTGGGAAACACTTCCAGTGTTATGCCCGTCACTTCGCCGCCACCATCGCGTATGCCTTGTGAAAAAGATGCCATCATGCCTTGATGCCCACCCACCAAACCAGACCAACCTGCTTGACCAATCTTTTGAGATAACAGCTCAACATCTTTAAAGCGCTTTTCATGAGGCTGAATTCGCGATGAACCAAAAGCTGTAATCACACGTCGTTTAGTCATGGATAATCATAGCCTCGTCATAACCACTGTCTTGCACAATTTGCAAAGCTTGTTGTGCATCTTCATCCAAATCAAACGGACCCAAACGTACACGGTGCACATTTTTTACAACAACAATATGCAACGGTGGGTGATTCGCATCCAATTTGGCTTGCAACTTAGCCACAATGCCATCTGCATTTTCTTTTGCCCCAAACGCCCCAACCTGAATATATGCCATTTTAGGTTTCGCTTGTGTAGGCATATCGCTTTGGGCTTCAGGCTGTAGCTCTACTTCTTCCAACTTTGCTGCCACGAGGCTAGGGATTGCAATCTCTTGTTTCACAACGGCTAAAGGCACAGTTACCGCTGGCCCGACTTCACGCTGTTGAGATGCCATTCTTGCAGACGATGTGCCTAAGGTTTGCACCCTAACCCGAGTAGTGCCCTGCTCGGTATAACCCAAAGCTTTGGCTGCCGAATACGACAAATCAATCAATCGGCTTTTAACGAAAGGACCTCTATCATTCACACGCACCTTGATTTGTTTACCATTTTCTAGATTCGTGACCAAAACCCAACTTGGCAAAGGCAAAGTGGTATGTGCTGCTGTCATGTCAAACATATTATAGGTTTCACCATTTGCAGTTTTTTTGCCATGAAACTTTTTCCCGTACCACGAAGCAATACCTTCTTCATCGTAACGATCACCACTGGCAAGAGGGTAATAAGTTATGCCTGCTATATTGTATGGCTGACCACGTTTTGCATGACCTCCATGACCCAAAGTCGGTTCGGCATGATGAGCCAAGGCATGGTTGGGTGGGTAGCGGGTTGGTGCACATGCTGCAAGAAGAGTCAGCAACAGGATTGCCAACCCAAGCTGATTCATCGGCATTAAAGACCTATCTCACATTGTTGATTGCCTAACATATTGGCTAATTCTGTTGCTGCCAAAGCATAATTCCACGATCTGTTCCAACGGGTGATGGCATAAAAATTTCGATTAACCAACAAGGTGCGTTCGCCTTGCGCCGTTTGGCGGGTAATCAAAGCAACTTCTTCATCAGAAGACCATTTATCGTTTGGTTTTTTCAAACCAACCTTTTCAAATTCACTTAATTTGCGCCACGTGCGTGTTTCATCTTTAAGCGCTTTTGTGATGAGCTCGTTTTGTGGCAGGTCTGACATCCAATGTGCAACCATTTTATCATCGGACCAGTGGTAACGGCTAAAATAATAAGCCACGCTAAAAATAATGTCTTTGGGTGTGCCCCAAACATCACGTTTACCATCACCATCACCGTCCACTGCATATTCCAAAAAGGAAGTGGGCATCAATTGGGTCACGCCAAATGCGCCAGCATAAGAGCCTTCAATATCTTGTGGATTTAAACCCTCTTCCTGACACAAAATTAAAAAAGCTTTGAGTTCTTTTCGGAAGAAATCTGCTCTGCGCTCATAACCCGTAGCAAGTGTAAACAACGCATCAAGCACTCTATCCCTGCCCCAGTTTTCGCCAAAGCGTGTTTCAATGCCCAAAATGGCTGTAATCATTTCAGGAGCAACGCCATATTTGGCCTGAGCTTCAACAAAAATCGCATGATGCTTTTTCAAGAATGCTTCTGATTTCTTTTTCATCCGTTGATTCACAAATAGTGGCCTATACTCAGCATAAGGGCGCGCTTCATAAGGAGTATTCATCTTACGAATCAAATCAGCTTCAAACTTGGCTTCACCAATGTTTTTACGCAAATATCCTTCATCAAGCTTGGTTTCTTTAAGCATATAATCAATCAAATCATCGCGTGTATATTGGGCAGCCCATAGTTGCCAAGGAAGCAAGGCAAGCAACAAAAGGCTAAAAATAATACGTTTAAAGCTAAAAGTTAGTGGAATCATACAACGCAGCCTATAAAACTTAGCTCCACACGCAAGTGCTACCTATTATTCACGCTGATTCTTATTTCATAAGCTTGCTTAGACTCCACATTTTTTGGTTTACATGCCGTAAAACACGCGTGGCTTCAATCAAAATCTATGCCTTAAAGGCAACTTAAAGTAACACCATTGGTGATAATCACACCTGTTGTAGAGGTGATACCGATATAATCCAAAACACCATTGGTACATGTCGCAGTATTGCTATTGTATGTGCATGATGCATTACTTGGCACAAACACATTTTTGCCAGCAACCGTACACGCAGGCTGCGTGGGAGCGATTGAGTTGTTCACTGCACTTCCCGCCCGACAACACGTCAGGCCAAGCAACACACCCCCTAAAACAAACATTCGTGTCAACATGAATACTCCTCTTTGCTCTTCTTCAGCCCACTTTTTAATGATAGACGAGCACACATCAGAAGACCAGCCCAGTAAATCTTTAAACACACCATTCATGCGCTTAAGCATCATCACGCATAACAACATGATGTTGTACTGCATCCAGTTGAGACTCATTAAAAACTTCAATGCCATGAGCTTGCAACAAACGTGTGGTGATGCCCTGCCCTGTTATTTTTTGATTTAAAAAAGAACCATCATGAATCAGCGAGTTGCCGCAAGATGGGCTGCCTTGTTTTAAAATAGCCAGTTTGATACCAAACTTTTGGCACTGTCTTAAGGCTTTTTCTGCACCCCAATGGAAGGCTGCTGTAACATCCCTGCCATTGGCTGTTTGAACCCTAACCGGCTCAAACCCAGATTGAATCTCTGCGGCTGGTCTGGGCACAGCCAAACCACCTGCAACTTCTGGACATAAAGGCAAAAGCAGGCCTTGAGCCTGCCATGTTTGAATCCATATTTTTGCTTGTCCATCAAAATGGTGGAGACAATCTCCACCATCATAACGTACGGCTTCGCCTAATAAACAGGCGCTAATCAAGATTTTAGGGGTTGGTTTAGGCAGGGCCGCTAGACACCAGCACTTTTGCAGGACGAATCAAACGACCATGCAAAGTATAACCTGCCACATGCTGCGCTATCACAGTATTTTCAGGCTCATCAGAAGGCATTTTAGATAATGCTTCGTGGAAATGAGGATCAAAAATCTGACCAACCGCATCCACACGTTCCATTTCAAATTTTGCTGCAATTTTATGCCAAGCTTCCAGTGTTAACGACACACCTTCACGCACGGCTTGCTCATTTCCTACTTCCGTTTCCACGGCCCGCTCGAGATTGTCCACCACATCAAGTAGTGAAGTGGCAAATTTTTCAACAGCAAATTTACGCGCATCAGCAACTTCACGCTGTGTACGTTTACGCAAGTTTTCCATATCTGCATGTTGCCTAAGCAATTTATCATTGAGTGCTGTCACTTCATCAAGGGCAGCCTGAAGTGGATCAACTTCTACGGCTGGCTCCTCAAGCTGTTGCTCATCATCCATTCCCACTTCATCTTGTTTAGAAACATCTGTTTCTAAATCAGTGTTTATTGTCTCATCTTGTTTATTGCTCAAAAGAATCTCCTACCGCTATTCATAAACTATAACATGTAACTTTTTTATATGCAGTTTTATAAGCATGCACACCATCAAATTCAAGGTTGCGAATATTTATGTAAACTTATCGCTTTGGCAAATACGCCAAAGGATCTACTGCTGTTTCACCACGGCGCACCTCAAAATGCAAATGAGCGCCAGAAGCGCGGCCTGTGCTACCCACATATGCAATTTTTTGTCCTGCAGCCACCTTCTCACCACGTTTAACTAAGTTTTTTTGGTTATGAGCATAGGCTGTGAACATATCTGAGGTATGGCGAACAATAATTAAATTACCATAACCTGTCAGCTTGGCATCTGCATAAACCACCACACCAGGTGCTGCCGCAATCACTGGGGTTCCTTCTTTAGCTGCGATGTCTATGCCATCATGCATTCTTTTTTTGCGCGGGCCAAAGCGACTACTCAAACGCCCAACTGTGGGCCAAATAAGCTTAACCTTGCCTTGACCTGCCAAAGGCAACAAAGGCGCTTTGGTCGGCTTGTATTTTATTGCAGCCTCATTTTTTACTGGCGCAATTTTTCCATGGATATACACGCGTTGACCAACATAAATCGTATAAGGTCGTTTGATACCATTCCTTTTGGCCAACAGATGGTAATCTACATTGTAACGTTTACCTATGCTGTATAATGAATCATTATCTTTAACAATATACACTGCTGCATTTTTAACAACTTCATCTGATTTTTCATCCTGATGAATGCCACGCGGATAATAATCATAACGTGAACAGGCCAACGCACTCCAAGCCAGCAAGGCAAAAATAAATATATTTAGCCTTTTCAAGATCTGGTTATCCCAACATCCAAATGGCAACAAAACCTGCAACCACAAGCAATGTCGCCAACATGGTCATAAGCTCAAAATGTTTTTCAACAAAATCTCGCACCCTTGAACCACCCCAACGCAACAAAGCACCTTCAAGAAAGAATCTTGCGCCACGCGAAACGAATGCAGCAATCATAAACCAGATAAAATCAAGCCCAAAAGCGCCTGCGGCAATAGTAATCACTTTAAATGGGATGGGTGAAAATCCTGCAATCAACACAATCATCACGCCATAATCTGCAAACCAATTTTCTGCTTTCAGGTATTGTGAGGTCAAGCCGTAAAATTCAATGATGGGTTGCCCAAGGCTAATCAGTAAAAAGAATCCAATGGCATAACCTAAAGCAGCACCAACTGTTGAACCTGCCGTAGTGATGGCGGCAAAACGCAAAGCCCATTGCGGCTTACCCAAAGCAAGCGCAATCAAAAGAATATCAGGTGGAATAGGAAAAACACTGGATTCAATCAGTGCAATAAAAAACAAAGCATACCTTGCCGATGGATGATCCACCCAAGATAGTGTCCAATGATACAAACGGCGCAACCACGATGGTTTTTTTATGCCCACCGCCAAATCTGTATCTACACTCATCTTAATTCACTCCTGATAATAAAGGCACAAAAGTACAATCATCAAAGTATTCTTCCAACACACCACTTTCAAGCTTCTGACGCCGCACCAAACGGTGTGATTTACCTAAACCTTCTGGTAAAAGTAATGCTCCGTCAGCAACCAATTGCTCCACCCAAATATCTGAAGCAAAACCACCTGCCGTGACAATAATCGCATCAAATGGCGCATAATCTTCCCAGCCAAGCAAACCATCACCACAACGCAACATCACATTGCTATACCTGCCTTGCCTGAGATTACTTTTTGCCAATTCATGTAATGATTCTATGCGTTCTATGCTGTAAACACGTTTACAAAGACAAGCCAATATCGCCGTTTGATAACCACAGCCAGTACCAATTTCCAACACACGCTCATGCCCTTTCAAATCTAGCAGTTCCGTCATTTTGGCTACCATATACGGCTGAGAAATGGTTTGCCCTTCGCCTATAGGCAATGATCTATCTTGATAGGCATGTGTACGTAAGGCTTCGCCAACAAAGGTGTGCCTATGCACCTTTAACATCGCTTCAAGCACACGCGGAGAACGAATCCCACGGGCTATAATTTGCTCATCAACCATACGCATACGAGGGCGGTCATAGTTTTGTTGTGGCTGCGCACTTGTGTGTTTGTTCATTCAACCCTCTAAATTCATAGCATAAACAAAACGCAAGTTAACAATATCAACAATTGATGCAACTTATGCCCTTATGTTATCAAGCTATGCTTGAACCCAAACCGAGTTCTGTTTACCGTGTCGTCTGCATATCAAGCAGCAATCAAATCCTTGCAGGAGCATGGCATGAGTCAATTTTGGAGTGAATCCGTTCACCAACTAGAGCCATACGTTCCTGGTGAACAACCCAAAGTAACCAATCTGATTAAATTAAACACCAATGAAAACCCTTATCCGCCATCGGCCAAGGCGATTGCTGCCATTCAAGCTGCAAATGCGGACAGTTTGCGATTATACCCCGATCCCAACAGTGATGCACTCAAACAGAGCATTGCCAATTATTATGCCCTTGAAACAAAACAAGTTTTTGTTGGCAATGGTTCTGATGAGGTGCTTGCGCACACTTTCCAAGCCTTATTAAAACATGATGCGCCGCTTTTATTTCCTGACATCACCTATAGTTTTTACCCTGTTTATTGTGGCTTGTATGATATTCATTACAAAACCATTGCCCTGACAGATACGTTTGCAATCAATATCAACGATTATCAACAACCCAATGGCGGCATCATTTTCCCCAACCCCAATGCCCCAACTGGCGTAGGTCTAGACTTAAAAGACATTGAAACCTTAATCCAAAACAATGCCAGCAGCGTTGTAGTTATTGATGAAGCATATATTGATTTTGGCGGTGAGTCTGCTGTTGCTTTGGTGAATCAATTTCCCAACCTTCTTGTTTGCCAAACCCTTTCCAAGTCGCGCTCACTTGCTGGTTTACGTGTTGGTTTTGCTGTGGGTCATCCTGATTTGATAGCTGGTTTGGAGCGGGTAAAAAATAGCTTTAATTCTTATCCTATTGATAGATTAGCTGAGCAAGGTGCAATCGCAGCCATGGCTGATCAAACCTATTTTGATGCAACATGCCATAAAATCATAACCTCGCGGGATTTCTTAACCCAACAACTCAAACAGCTCGGCTTTAAGGTGTTACCATCCCAAGCTAATTTTGTTTTTACGCAACATCCAACACATGACGCTGAAAAAATAAGTGCCTATTTACGCAGCCAAGCCATTATTGTTCGTCACTTTAAACAAGAGCGAATAGCACAATATCTACGTATTACCATTGGTAGACACGATGAATGTGTATTACTTGTCCAAGCATTAAAGGAATATTTAAAGGGCTCATAAAGTCTTAAATCTAGCAAAATTGTATTTTACAAATACCCAGCTACAATGCACCGCGCTTTTACAGAATGGCTGCCCGATAGCCTCATATCCAACAAAGGAGAAAAGCATGGCTTTAACAAAAAAAGAGCTTGCCGCATTCGAGAAACAGCTAAGCGATTGGAAGGCTGAATTGGAAGACGGACAAAGTGAAAACGTGCATAATATGCACGGACAAGAAACCTCTGCCTTTCCAGATTTAGCAGATCAGGCAAGTGCAGAAACAGATCTAAGCTTTGATATTCGCATCAAAAGCCGCGAGCTTAAATTGATTTATAAAATTGGTGAAACACTTCACCGCTTGCGTGAAGGTGATTTTGGCATCTGCGATGGCTGCCACGGGGATATTAGCCTCAAACGTCTACAAGCTCGCCCTGTAACCACACTTTGTATTGATTGTAAAACAGAGCAGGAACAAGCCGAAAAAACACGCATTGACTGATATTTTTTAATGCACGCATAAAAAAGGGAGCTTATTTAAAGCTCCCTTTTTGTTTTATGCATGACCATATTTTACGGGTTATGTGTACCAATTGCTGCACGTACAGCAGTCAGAAATTCATCAACATCTTTAAATTCACGATACACTGATGAAAAGCGCACATAAGCTACACCATCAAGATTTCGCAACTGTTCCATCACGTAATCACCCACGATTTCAGCAGAAATTTCGTTTTCGCCTGACTCTTGTACAGCGCGTAAAATTTTATACACCGACTTTTCCAAATCATCTGCCGAAACTGGGCGTTTCTCCAAAGATTTTTGCATGCCTTGGCGCACCTTTTCAACATTAAAGGCAACCCGTGTACCATCTTTTTTAATCACCAAAGGTAGGCGCAACTCAGCCCGTTCAAAGCTAGAAAACCGTTTGCCACAAGCATCGCAATGACGACGACGGCGTACTGCCGAACCATCTTCAATCACCCGAGAATCAACAACTCGGGTGTCATCATGCGCACAAAAAGGACAATACAAAGCTTAATCGATGTAAATCGGGAAACGATCCGTCAACGCTCTCACTTGATTACGAACATCAGCAAGCACAGCAGCATCTTCAGGTGAGGCCAATACTTCAAGAATCATCTCACCAATCAACTGAGATTCCTCTTCTTTCATACCACGCGCTGTAATCACAGATGCGCCAAGACGAACACCTGAAGTTACAAATGGTGATTCTGGATCAAAAGGAATGGTATTTTTATTGGTTGTAATGCCAGCAGCTTCCAGCGCTTCTTCGGCAACTTTGCCTGTGATACCTTGTGGACGCACATCAACACGGAACATATGACAATCTGTGCCGCCTGAAACCACACGCAAACCACCTGTGGTAAGCGTTTTTGCTAGTGCACGGGCATTGGCCACCACTTGTTTTTGGTCTTTTTTGAACAAATCACCCAAAGCTTCACCAAAAGCCACTGCCTTGGCTGCAATCACATGCATCAAAGGACCACCTTGGATACCAGGGAAAATGCGAGAGTTCACTTTTTTCGCAATCTCATCGTCGTCAGTTAAAATCATGCCGCCACGTGGGCCACGCAAGGTTTTGTGTGTTGTTGTTGTAATCACATGGGCATGACCTACTGGTGATGGGTACACACCAGCTGCAATCAAACCTGCATAATGCGCCATATCAACAAAAAGTATTGCACCTACCGAATCTGCAATTTTACGCATACGTGCAAAATCAATTTCACGCTCATATGCTGAAGCGCCACCAATAATCATTTTTGGTTTGTGAATCTCTGC
>JAJFLD010000225.1 GCA_021772875.1 Ghiorsea sp.
TGAAGCCCACACCAAACTCAACCTTTTTAAGCGCAGCACGCAAGGTTTAACACTAACAGAAATGGGGAAAGCGTTGGTGGAATCAGCAGAGAAAATGGCTGATTCTTCGGATAGTTTTCACCGCCAAGCTTCAGGTTTGTCATCCGAATTAAAAGGTGATGTTCGCGTCAGTGTGAATGAAATCATGGCCATTTATGTATTACCCGCAGCCATTGCTGTTTTTAAAGCGAAGTATCCCGCAGTCAACATAGAAATCGTAGTGACCAATAAAAGCAGTAGTTTAAACAAACGCGAAGCCGATATCGCTTTGCGTATGTTTGAACCTACCCAAGCAGAACTGATTGCCAGAAGACTTCAAGATATGCCGCTTGGCTTTTTTGCCCATCGTGATTATCTCGAAAAACATGGGGAACCCCAATCATTTGAGGATTTAAAAGAGCATTCCATGATTGGCGCGGACCAAAACATGGATTTTATTCATGGTGCAAAAGCCATGGGTTACACCTTAACTCCAGATAACTTTCACTTGCGCACAGACAACCTGCTCTTGCAAATTCAACTTGCCCATCAAGCTTGTGGCATCCTCGCCACCCATGTTGGCTTGGCAAAACATTGGCCAAAGCTTGTGCGTATTCTGCCTTGGGCGCCTATCCCTGCACTTCAATTTTGGGTTGTTTGCCATGCTGATAGCCAGCACAATGCCTGCATTCGCATGTTCAAAAATCATTTGGTTCAATGGTTTAAAGATGATGTTTACCATGGTTTCAAAGCTTAAAAGCGGCGCTAAATCCCGCCGTTTTTAAACCTCTACCTGTTTAATGTCTTATGGCCTTAGCAACTGTTAAACCTTTGGTTTTATCATAAGCAACAGTAATCGTATCACCTGCCACAGCTTCGCCAGCAATCAAGAAACGCGCTAGGGGTGTTTCTACAGCTTGCTGAATAAAGCGTTTGAGTGGGCGAGCACCAAAGACGGGATCATAACCTTCACGTGCTAACCATGCTTTGGCATCATCGCTGATGTTCAAAACATAACCCTGTGATTTGAGTCGTTTTTGCAAAGCTATCACCAACAACTCAACGATATGAATCAAATCGTTTTCAGTGAGGGCAGCAAACAACACCACATCATCCACCCGATTCAAAAACTCTGGGCGGAAATGCGCCTGTAAACGTTGTTGCACCCGTTTTTCCACTTCAGGTGTAATACCTTCAAGCATTTCTTCACTGCCTAAATTGCTGGTCATCAACACAATGGTATTTCTGAAATCAACAGTGCGGCCATGTGAATCCGTCAAACGGCCATCATCAAGCAGCTGCAATAAAAGATTAAACACATCAGGATGCGCTTTTTCAATCTCATCAAAGAGCAACACCGCATAAGGCTGACGGCGCACAGCCTCAGTGAGCTGGCCACCTTCATCAAAACCCACATAACCTGGAGGTGCGCCAACCAAACGCGAGACACTGTGTTTTTCCATATATTCCGACATATCCAACCGAATCATATGCTCTTCGCTATCAAACAATGCACCAGCAAGTGCGCGTGCAAGCTCGGTTTTACCCACACCGGTAGGGCCTAAGAAGATAAACGAGCCCATAGGCCGATTGGGATCTTGGATGCCTGCCTTGGCGCGAAGAATTGCATCAGAAACGGCTGTCACAGCTTTATCCTGACCAATCACACGCTCATGCAACTCCGATTCAAGACGAAGAATTTTATCGCGTTCGCCTTCTAATAGGCGCGTTACTGGTATGTTTGTCCAACGCGCCACTACTGCTGCAATTTCATCATCAGTAACTTCTTCTTGCAGCAAATGTCCATCAGCATCGCCTTCATGGGCTTCAAGCTCGGCTAAGCGTTTTTCCAATTCAGGCAACTTGCCATATCTCAGCTCAGCAACCTTCTCCAATTGATAATTACGCTCTGCTTCCACAATCGCCATACGTGTTTGATCCAATTGTTCACGCAAACCCTGCAATTCGCCATGGGCTTCTTTTTCATGATCCCATTGCGAGCGCATCACATCACGTTGCGCCTTCAAATCCGCAAGCTCTTTACGCAAAGAAGACAGACGCTCTACACTTGCAGCATCAGTTTCTTTTTTTAGTGCCGTTTCTTCGATTTCCAAACGCATGGTTTTGCGCGTGATTTCATCAAGCTCTGCGGGCATGGAATCAATCTCTGTGCGAATGGATGCACATGCTTCATCAATCAAATCAATGGCTTTATCGGGCAAAAAACGATCGGCAATGTATCTGTCGGACATGGTCGCTGCTGCCACAATCGCTGCATCTTGAATACGCACACCATGATGCAATTCAAAACGCTCACGCAAACCACGCAGAATCGAAATCGTATCTTCAACACTTGGTGCTTGCACCAATACTGGCTGAAACCTACGCTCTAATGCTGCATCTTTTTCGATGTACAAACGGTGTTCATTTAATGTTGTGGCACCAATACAATGCAATTCACCACGCGCCAACATCGGCTTCAACATATTACCCGCATCAGCAGAGCCTTCTGTTTTACCCGCGCCAACAATGGTGTGTAATTCATCAATAAACAAAATCACTTTGCCTTCAGAAGCTTTGATTTCATTTAACACTGCTTGCAAACGCTCTTCAAACTCACCGCGATATTTCGCTCCTGCCATCTAAGATGTCATGTCCAAAGAAAAGATGGTGCGATGTTTAAGCCCTTCTGGCACATCACCAGAGACTATG
>JAJFLD010000226.1 GCA_021772875.1 Ghiorsea sp.
TGGGTAATCCTGCAAGCATAGCCAAAGCACTTGCCAGCTCACCCAGATTGGACAAAGCAATCGCATGGATGCAGTTGAGATGATTACGCAAAGCGCGGCGGTCGCGAAGTTCAACCAAAGAAAACCCAGGCTCAAGTTGTAAAACCAGTGGCCGAATACTGCCTGTATAAGGTGCCACAAAACCCAACACACAGCTATAAAACCTACGACCTAGACCCGAGCTGCCAAAGCGTTGCCACAAGCTTAAAACACGACCTTCAGCACGCATAATTGATTAACCATTGAAACATGATGCCCCCTGCTTATATGTGCAAGTTACAATTGTCAGCATCAAGAAAAACAAACCTTTGGTCAACTAAAAAAGATGGCATCATCCATTCAATATCTTGTATTGTGTGGCAAACACAACAGCCTTAGCATTTCTCTCAGCGCATCCATCAAACATAACCTTCACACTAGAAATTTTCGCCCATCGATTCCATCTAAACATTTGACCTGACTGATTCATAGCGGCAAAGTTCTTTATTACACAAACATCTCTAGCATCAAGTCATGGATGATGGAAAAAACATGGTGATTAAGGTTTCAGCAATCGTGGGAGAGAAATCTATGGGTAAATTTCTACAGCGGCTTGGCGATTTCCTTTTGGCAAAAGCTTTAGCCTCAGAGTGCCGCCAAGCAGGTTTAGTTGTGGCTTCGGTTCAGCTGCCCATTGGCCATGTTGAATACTTACACAGCAAAGATGCAAACACACATCTTTCCGAAGCCATTGTTATGCTGCATGGTGCAACCTCAGATAAAACATCTTGGCCGCGTTTTGCCAAGCATTTGGACAGCAAACTTCCGTTGATCATTCCTGATCTACCCGGCCACGGCAAGAGTATTGCGAACACCCATTTAGACTACAGCATTCAAGGGCAATCAGAACACCTTAAAACATTGCTTGCCACACTTGGTATTCATCGTGTTCATCTTATTGGCAATTCTATGGGTGGTGCAATTGCAATCCATTTCGCAGCCGCTAACCCCAACCTCGTTGCATCCCTCGTATTGATGGATGCAGCAGGTATTGAATCAAGCCCAAGCTGGCTTCAACAACACATCACTAAGACTGGTTGTAACCCAATTATTGAAGTGAATAACACGACGGAATACCGCAAAATGTTGCGCATCATCATGCAATCTCAGCCCTATATTCCGGGTTTTATTCTTGCTTCACTCACGAGGGCTTACCTCAAGCGAAAGCCCATCAACCAAAAAATCATTGCCGCTATTGCCCAAGATTTGGATCAAACAACACATCTTAAAAACATTACAGTGCCATCCCTTATCATCTGGGGGGCTGAGGATAGAATCCTGCATGTTGATGATGCAACATTTTTACACCAACAGCTCCCCAATAGCCGTAAAATTATACTCGAGAATATAGGTCACACACCTATGGTTGAAGCCCCAAAACAAGTTGCGACTATCTGTAAAGCCTTCTACGCAGAGATGCTTAGTTTATCATGACAACACACCATAAATGCTTTAAAGGAGCCTCTACATGACAACACAACCCATTCCGAATGGTTGGCATAACATCACTGCCTACATCAATATTAAAGATGCCAAGGCAGCAATTTCATTTTACAAATCAGCCTTTGATGCCAAAGAAGTTGGGCGTATTACGATGCCCGATGGCAGCATTGCCCACGCCGAGCTCCAACTTGGTGACTCTAAAATCATGCTTGCCGAAGAATCTGAACAATGGGGCAATAAAAGCCCTCAAACATTGGGTGGTTCGCCTGTAAGTTTATGTTTGTATGTTGAAGATGTGGATGCAGTGTTTGCTCAAGCATTGGCTGCAGGCGCAACGGTTGCAGATGGTATGGAAGTCAAAGATCAATTCTACGGCGATCGTACAGGAAGCTTAACCGACCCATTTGGTCATAAATGGACAATCATGACCCACAAAGAAGATGTCTCCTTTGCAGAAATGCAAACCCGAGCAAATGCCATGTTTGATTAACACACTACTTTATGCATAACTTCTAGAGCGGTGTTGTTACGCCGTTCTTCACTAATGGATGTAAAAGATATCAGGTGTTATACATAGTTATTCACACACCCCTTTGTTAAGCTTGCCGGATGTGGAACCATGCAGAAAAGATAAACATGACCTTTGCTTGCTTTTGTATCGCAGATGGGTTCATGTCCGTAAACAACATAAGGTGAAACAATCATACCATGAACGCTAAACAGAATTGGTCGCAACTGACCAATGAAATAAATACATGCATGCTGCTGCAACGCCGCTCTTTTGCTCATCGTTTACGAAAGCTACGTCGCCTTGCTCAACAACATAAAGATATAAGCTCAGCCTTTGCCCAATTAAGCAAAGATATCGAAAAATCGAATATTCAGTTGGCATTACGCAAAGAAAACTTACCCAAAGTCAGCTACCCCGAAGATTTACCTATCAGCCAAAAGCGTGAAGTGATTGCACAAGCCATACAAAACAACCAAGTCACCATCATTGCGGGTGAAACGGGCTCAGGAAAAACAACACAAATCCCAAAAATCTGCCTTGAATTGGGTTTAGGTATCGCTGGTTTGATTGGCCATACCCAGCCTCGACGCATTGCCGCCAGAAGTGTAGCCACACGCATTGCTGAAGAATTAAAATCACCACTGGGTAAGGATGTGGGGTATAAGGTCAGGTTCTCCGACCACACGCAAAAAGATACTTACATCAAACTGATGACTGATGGTATTTTACTGGCTGAAATTCAACATGATCCAAGGTTGTTGCGCTACGACACCATCATCATTGATGAAGCCCATGAACGCAGTTTAAATATCGATTTTTTATTGGGCTATCTGAAAAACATTTTGCCCAAACGTCCTGATTTAAAGGTCATTATTACATCTGCCACCATCAATACCGAACGTTTCTCCAAATATTTTAATGATGCCCCCATCATTGAAGTGTCAGGGCGCAGTTTTCCCGTGGATATTGAATACCGCCCACGCAGTGAAACCGATGAAAATGATGATAAATCATTACAACAAGCCATCATCCATGCCGTTGATGAAGCGGCTATTTATGATGCTATGGGTGATATTTTAATCTTTTTGCCCGGTGAACGTGAAATCAGGGATGTCAGCCATGCCTTGCATCAACACGAGATGCGCAACACTGAAATTTTACCCTTATTTTCTAGGCTTTCACCTGCCGAACAAGATAAGATATTCAAAACCCACGCTGGCCGCCGCATTGTTTTGGCGACCAACGTGGCAGAAACATCGCTCACAGTGCCTGGCATTCGTTTTGTCATTGATGCAGGGCTTGCACGCATCAGCAGATACAGCCCCAAAAGCAAAGTGCAGCAGCTGCCTATCGAAGCGATTTCACAAGCTTCTGCCAATCAGCGCGCTGGTCGCTGTGGTCGTGTGGCAGCTGGTGTTTGTTTTCGCTTGTACAGCGAAGAAAATTTTAAGCATAGACCAGAACATACCGACCCTGAAATCCTGCGCACCAATCTAGCCCATGTGATCTTACAAATGATTAGTTTGGGTTTGGGTGATATCCATGTTTTCCCCTTCATGCAGCCGCCTGAAAACCGCAGCATTCAAGATGGTTATAAGTTATTAGAAGAGCTGCAAAGCATTGATGGTGAGGGCAAACTAACAGCCATTGGCAAGCAATTGATTCGCCTGCCACTAGACCCGCGTTTGGGGCGCATGGTCATTCAATCCAACAAAGAGCGCGCATTACACGAAGTGCTCATCATTGCTTCGGCTTTGTCTGTGCAAGACCCTAAAATAAGACCCGCTGATGCAGGGCAAAAAGCCGATGAAAAACATAGTATTTTCACAGATAAAACGTCTGACTTTTTATCATGGGTCAAGCTTTGGGATTGGTATCACGAGCAAGCGCTTCACCTTAGCAATGCTAAATTGCGCAAACTTTGCCAAACACACTTTATTTCTTATTTAAGAATGCGCGAATGGCATGATTTGCATGGCCAACTGCTTGGCATTGTGCGTGAATTAAAAATGCTACCCAATCAAGAACCCGCAAAACCCGATGAAGTACATAAAGCTGTGCTCTCTGGTTTGTTAAGCCACATTGCTGTGCGCCATGAAGATGCAAAAAAGCATGACAAAGGATTTTTGGGCGCACGCAACTTACAAATTGCGATATTTCCTGGCTCACCATTAAGCAAAAAACCACCCAAATGGTTTATGGCTGCATCACTGGTTGAAACTTCCCGTCTGTTTGCCCGATGCATTGCTCCCATTGATCCAGCTTGGTTGGAATCACTTGCACCTGCTTTAATCAAACGCACCTACAGCGAACCGCATTGGTCGAAGAAACGTGCGCAAGTATCTGCTTTTGAAACACTTACCTTGTATGGCCTGCCTATCATCAGTAAACGCAATGTGCATTTCGGCCCGATTGAGCCTGAAATATCGCGTGAAATTTTCATTCGCCATGCGCTTGTCTTTCAAGAAATTCAAAGTTTTGGCAAATGGTTTAAACATAATAAAAATCTGTTGGCCGATATTGAAGCTTTAGAAGCCAAAAGTCGGCGTCGTGATTTGATGAGCGATGAACAAACACGATTTGATTTTTTTGATGCTTTGCTTCCAGAAGCTATTTTCAGTGGTAAATTATTCGAACAATGGCGCAAAAAGGCTGAGCAAAAACAGCCAGAAATTCTCTTTTTAAGCAAAGCGCTTTTATTGCAGGATGAAGATCATGCTGTAGATGCCAGCTTGTTTCCTAACACCATGAAAATCAATGGTTTAAACCTTAAATTGGTCTACCATTTTGACCCCAGCCAGCATGCCGATGGCATCACTGTGTTTGTGCCTATGATTGCTTTAGGGCAGCTCGACTCCCATCGCTTTGAATGGTTGGTTCCTGGTTTATTAGAAGAAAAAATAGCCGCTTTGATTAAAGGTTTGCCCAAAGCATTGCGTAAAAACTTTGTGCCCGCACCACAATTCGCCAAAGCTTGCGTTGAAAACATGCCTTTTGCTGAAGGTTCGCTCATGCTCGCTTTATCGCGTCAGCTTAAAAACATGACAGGCATCCATCTTTCAAGCAAAGATTGGGACTTAACATCCCTTCCTGCCCATCTGCACATGAAGTTCACTGTTTTGGATGAACAAGGAAAAACCAAAGATTCAGGTAGCGACTTACCTAAGCTGCAACAACAATACGCCCACCTCGCCCGCGCTGGTGTGCAGCAAGTGAACACAACATCTCTCCCAATCAAGCAAAGTTTCACCCGTTGGCAATGTGATGATTTGCCTTTAAGCATCAGCCAAAATAAACATGGCATGCAAGTATCGTTGTTTCCGGCACTGGTGGATCAACAAACATCTGTATGTATTGAAATGTTTGAAAGTGCACAAGCTGCCCATGCCGCGATGTTTGATGGCGTGCGCCGTTTGCTGATGTTATCACTGCATCAACAAGTCGAACTGCTGCGTAAAAATATGCCTCATCAGCGCGAGATGGCCTTGCTTTATATGGGCATTGGAAAAAGCGAAGACTTGCGCGAAGATATCATCACACACACATTTGATAGCTTGTTTTTAACCCCTGATGAACAACAAAACTTGCCACGCACCAGCCAAGATTTTCAAAAACTCTTGGATTCAGGCCGCGCCAAAGTGGTCAAACAAGGCAATGTTATTGCCAACCACACTTTAGCCACCTTGCAAGCTTATGCTGCTCTGCAACAAAACATCAATAACGTGCGCGCAGTTGCGCTAAAACCCGTAGTTGAAGACATCCAAGCCCAGCTATCTCAGCTTATCTATGCTGGTTTTATCGCCACTACCCCCACCCAATGGCTGCAACACCTGCCCCGCTTCCTGCAAGCAGCAGACATGCGTTTAAGTCGGGCTGGCCCAAATCTCAATCAAGATCAACAAAACACCAAAATTATCCAAAACCTATGGTCAGCATACCAAACAGAGCAAAAGCAACGCATACAGCATCATGAAAAGACCGAAAACCTCATCCCATACCGTTGGTTAATCGAAGAATTAAGAGTCTCCCTCTTCGCCCAAAGCCTAAAAACTTCCGAGCCCGTTTCGGCCAAACGCCTAGAAAAACACTGGCAAAAACTTATATCTTAGTTAATCAACCTGAGCCAAAAACATTCATATTCGATGTCCAACACTAAATATCACATAAACATGCTATATTGTTCTGCTTGTTTATAATCATACTGGGCAACAATGCTATCTGCCATACGCTTTTTATTCGGAGGTTGGGAATTTTATGTACAAAGAAATGTTGGTGATTTCACTTGGGATGTTGATGTTATCGAATTTATCTTATGCTGAGGATCAGATGAATATCATTGATAATAAGCTCGGCGGACTCAAAGTATAAGTGCAACAGCGATTGAGGTTAAATTGCAGGCATGGGAAAACATTATACACACTTAAACAATGAAGAACGAAGTTTGATCCAAGTGAGTTTGGAACTAGGTCAATCACAGGCTGATATAGCGCTTAGTCTCAACCGTCCCCGAAGTTGTATCAGTCGCGAGCTTGCTCGCAATGGCTGGA
>JAJFLD010000227.1 GCA_021772875.1 Ghiorsea sp.
GATACCATGCGCCGCAAAGAATATGGCTTTGATGAGGTGGTGGAGAAGTGGGGCGTTGGCCCAGATCGGATTCAAGACTTGTTGGCTTTGGCAGGTGATTCTGCTGATAATATTCCAGGAGTGCCGGGCATTGGCCCCAAAACAGCGCTGGAGTTAATCAATACCTACGGTGACTTGGAAGGCATTCTCAGCCATGCTCATGAAATCAAACAAAACAAACGCCGTGAGAACTTGATTGAATTTGCCGAAAGTGCGCGGCTTTCTTATCGCCTTGTTGCTTTGGATGAACAAACACCATTGCCGATGGGGCTTGATGATTTGGTGGTGAAAAAACCCAATCATCCAGCATTGGCCACATTATTTGAAGAGCTTGAGTTCCGCCGTTTGCTTGCTGAGTTTGAAGGCGATAAAAGTGTTTTAACACCCACCACGGCACCGCATAAAACCAAAGTAACACAAAGCGAAACAAATGCGGCGGCTGAGGTAGATATTATTCAAGCACATCAAGCCATTGATAACAAACCACTGCGGACTCATGTGGTTGATGATGAAGTGTAACTGGCAGCTTTGGTGAAAGCTTTGAGTGCTGCCGATTTGATTGCCGTGGATACTGAAACCACATCTTTAAGTATTCATGATGCAGCTTTGGTTGGTTTTTCATTTGCTGTCAAAGAAGGTGAGGGTTGGTATGTGCCGGTGAGTCATCGCTCTATGGATTTGCTTAGTGCCGCACCCAAACAAATTGCCAAAGCCATGATATTTTCAGCCTTACAACCTATTTTAGAAGATGCATCCAAGCCTAAATGTTTGCAAAATGCCAAGTATGATTTGCAGATTTTGCGCAATGAAAACATTCATTTGGCAGGTATTTGTTATGATACCATGTTGATGGCTTATGTGTTGGAGGCAGGGCAAGCGGTGAGCATGGATAAACTTGCCGAGAAATATTTGCATCACAAATGCATAGCTTATGAAGAAGTGGCGGGTAAAGGTGCAAAACAAATCACCTTCGATTTGATTGATGTAGAACAAGCTGCCGTGTATGCCGCAGAAGATGCAGAAGTGACGTTGCGTTTGTGTCTTGCCTTCAAACATGCCTTGGGCGATCAAATCAAACGCCATGATGAGATTGAACTGCCCTTGTCGTTGGTATTGGCTGATATGGAGTGGGCAGGTGCTTATGTGGATAGCACGCAACTGGCTACTTTATCACAGCGTTTTGGTGAGCGAATTGAAGCGCTGGAAATGAAAATTATTGAGGCGGCAGGTGAAGATTTTAATATTCGCTCGCCTAAGCAGTTGGGCGTGCTTCTTTTTGAAACCTTAGGGCTTGAAGGTGGCAAAAAAACGAAATCAGGGCAGTGGGCAACAGGCCAAGATGTTTTAGAAAAATTGGCTGAAGAACACGAAATCCCAAACTTGATTCTAGAAACACGTGGACTTTCAAAATTAAAATCCACTTACACCGATGCTTTGCAAAAATTGGTGAATATCAAAACAAAACGTGTGCATACTTCATACAATCAGGGTGTCACCACCACGGGTCGTTTATCATCCACCAACCCCAATTTACAAAATATTCCCATTCGCAGCGAGGAAGGGCGTGAAATTCGCAAAGCGTTTGTGGCTGAAGATGGCAATGTCTTGATTGCAGCGGATTATTCGCAAATTGAATTGCGATTGATGGCTCACTTTTCAGGAGATGCGATTCTTAAACAAGCTTTCGCCGATGGTTTGGATATTCATGCTGCCACGGCTGCTGCTGTGAATGGCATTGATTTGAGGGAAGTCACAGGTGAACAACGGCGACAAGCAAAGGCAGTAAACTTTGGTATTTTGTATGGCATGAGTGCGTTTGGTTTGGCCAAACAATTGGGTGTGAGCCGCTCAGATGCCAAGATGTTTATCGAAGCTTATTTTGCGCGTTATCCCACTGTGCAAACTTTTATGGATGAGACTTTGGAGAAAGCTCGCGAGCAGGGTTATGTTGAAACACTGCTTGGGCATAGAGTGTATGTACACGATATCAATAGCTCTAATGGCATGATGAAGGCATATGCTGAACGCACAGCCATCAATGCACCACTTCAAGGCTCTGCTGCTGATATTATCAAGGTTGCCATGATTGCTTTACAAGAACGACTCAAAGCGGAAGTGCCGCAGGCAAGATTGATTATGCAGGTGCATGATGAGTTGATTGTGGAGTGTGCAGATGCAGATAGAGAACATGTTTCAACGCTGATGGCAGAAACCATGCAGTCAGCCGTTGAGCTTGATGTTCCCCTTATTGCAGATATTGCATTTGGCACTAGCTGGTTTGAAGCCCATGAACTATAATTAAAAGAGCAACGTTACAAAGGGGCTTTAAGGGGCATGGATTTTCTCTCTTATTTTTATTTAGATTCAGACAGGGAACATCAGGAATATAAGTATCGCGAAGTATTGGTGAATGCCATGCTTGTCTTTTCGATGTTAACCTTATCTGTGTTTTCCATGCTTCACTTTTATAAAGATGATTTGATACTGCCTATCATTCAGCTTTTGTTGGTCGTGGTTTATGCGTTTTCTTTCTTTGACCCATTTCAAGCTTTAAGCAAAAGGTTTAAAGAAAACCTTGTTATTTCAGGTATGATTTTTTTATGTTTATTTTTATTGGTTGATGGTGGCATTGCAAAAACGGGTATTTATTGGGTTCCCTTTTTTCCATTCATCGCCTTTGCGCTTTCTGGTATTCGCAGAGGTTGGCGATGGGTTGCTGTTTTTGCGCTTGGATTGGTGGGTATTCAAGTTTTTGATTATTTGGATGTTTTAGATACTGCTTATTCATTTGAAGAAATGTGCTTTTTTACGTTTTCTTTGGTTATTTATATTGTTCTTGCAGTGCTTTTTGAAGGTTTGAGCATTCGTCAACAAAATGAATTGGAAACACAGCATGAGAGCCTTGCGGCCATGCGAGAAAAACTTGGTGAAACTTTAAGTGGGCTTGAGCAAAAAGTTGAGGCCAGAACCTTTGAGCTGAAGATGAGCAATCAACAACTTGCCCAAGAAATCGAGAGCCATAAACTTACAAATCGCAATCTAAAACAAACAGAACAAAAATTTTATCAAGCCAAAAAAATGGAAGCTTTGGGTACCTTGGTGGGTGGTATTGCCCATGATTTTAATAGCATTATATTGGGTATCAACGCAAATTTATTCTTAGTGCAGCGTCAAATTAAAGATAAACCCCAAGTACAAGGGCTGCTTGATGAGATAGAAACAATGAGTTTTCACGCTGCGGACATGACCAATCAACTGCTTACCTTTGCGCGCAAAGATAATGTCAAAAAAATGACCTTTGATATGAGCTTATTCATGGTGGAGGGCATCAAGCTGGCAACGGCCACCTTGCCATCACGTATCAAGTTGGAAACGCATTTAAGCAATAAGAAATTACCTGTTTTAGGCAATGCAACACAGCTGCAACAAGTGGTAATGAATTTAATGGCCAATGCTAGGGATGCCTTGTCAAAGGTGGATAGCCCTATCATTAGCATTTGTTTGTCATCACTTGCAGATGACGAAATTGCCCGAGAGAAACAGCCTAACCTTGAGGCAGACAAGTGGATTTATCTTGCTGTCTCCGACAATGGTATTGGCATGAGCGCAGCTGATTTGCCGCATATCTTCGAGCCTTTTTTTTCGACCAAGGCAATAGGCAAGGGGATAGGATTAGGCTTGGCGATGTGTTATGGGGCAATAGAATCCCATGGCGGAGTGATTGAAGTCGAAAGTCAATTGAATCAAGGTAGTACGTTCCATATTTATTTGCCTGCTGCGCAATTAAGCAGTTGAAAAAACTTAAAACACTCAAATGTATTGTATTTGAATCATTGCTGTTTTATGTGTTGGCGGCGTATGAAAACAATAAAACATCAGGTCTTTGAAGATAAAAACCTGATGTTTTATAACAATCTAGAAGATCTCAGTTTCTAAGCTTTGTGGTAAATTTCACTGCCCTGTTCTTTAAACGTTTCCGATTGCTCATACATGCCAGCTTCAATGGCATTCATGGCTTCTATGCCATGTTCGGCTGCATAATCACGTACATCTTGGGTGATTTTCATAGAGCAGAATTTCGGGCCACACATGGAACAAAAATGTGCAACTTTGCCAGATTCCTTAGGCATGGTTTCATCATGGAATGAACGCGCCGTATCAGGATCAAGACTAAGATTGAACTGATCTTCCCAACGGAATTCAAAACGTGCCTTGGACAAAGCATCATCACGTTGCTGACAACCTGGATGACCTTTGGCTAAGTCAGCAGCATGGGCGGCAATTTTGTAGGTAATCACGCCTGTTTTTACATCATCACGATTCGGCAATCCCAAATGTTCTTTGGGTGTGACATAACAAAGCATGGCACAACCATACCAGCCAATTTGAGCGGCACCGATCCCAGAAGTGATATGGTCATAACCGGGTGCAATATCTGTAGTCAGGGGGCCTTAGGTGTAGAACGGTGCTTCATCACAGTATTCCAACTGTAAATCCATGTTTTCCTTAATCATTTGCATGGGCACATGGCCTGGGCCTTCAATCATCACTTGCACATCATGTTTCCATGCGATTTTTGTGAGTTCGCCTAAGGTTTTAAGCTCACCCAATTGCGCTGCATCATTGGCATCAGCAATAGAACCCGGGCGCAAACCATCACCCAATGAGAATGAAACATCATAGGCTTTCATGATTTGGCAAATATCTTCAAAATGGGTGTAAAGGAAGTTTTCTCTATGGTGCGATAAACACCATTTGGCCATGATAGAGCCACCACGAGACACAATGCCCGCCAAACGGTTGGCAGTTAAAGGCACATAACGCAGCAACACACCTGAATGGATAGTGAAATAATCTACCCCTTGTTCAGCTTGTTCAATCAAGGTGTCGCGGAAGACTTCCCATGTTAAATCTTCAGCCACGCCGTTTACTTTTTCCAAGGCTTGATAAATCGGCACCGTACCAATCGGCACTGCCGAATTGCGGATAATCCATTCGCGTGTTTCATGGATATTTTTACCTGTAGATAAATCCATGATGGTATCTGAACCCCAGCGCGTCGCCCAAGTCATTTTATCCACTTCTTCTTCAATGGATGAACCCAAAGCTGAGTTGCCAATATTGCCATTAATTTTCACAAGGAAATTGCGACCAATAATCATGGGCTCCAATTCAGGATGGTTGATGTTGGCAGGGATAATCGCACGGCCACGTGCGATTTCATCACGCACGAATTCAGGGGTAATCACACGTGGAATACTTGCGCCAAAAGATTGACCAGGATGTTGTTGAGTGATTTCACGAAGATGTTCGCGTTTTTGATTCTCACGAATGGCGACA
>JAJFLD010000024.1 GCA_021772875.1 Ghiorsea sp.
TAGAGATAACACAGGCAATCAGCGTGATGCAGGTGATCAATCCAACCGCGCAGCACGTGCGCCAACCATCAATCAACAACAGTCGAATCAAAATAAACCCTTACCCGTCGTACCGCCACAGCCAAGAACGCCACCCATTCCTAGCCCTCAAAACAAAGCGAGTGCCCGAATTTTAAGCCGCGAAGATGAAAACAGCCCCACCTTATTGCCACCGAAACAAAAGTTTCGTGATGAAAAGAAACCCACTGCCCCACCCGTACCCAATATTCCATTGGCCAATTTATTACCCACCACATCAGCTCTCACCCAGCTTTCGCGCGAATTTGATCGTGAACGCCGTATGCAACAAATGCTTTCCAAAGAAGCAGACATTGGCATCAATACCCGCGAAGATAAATATGCCCCTTATGCTCAAGGTTTGGTTCGCGCCCTCGAAGAACAATGGCGGCCAGCTGATGCAAATCTAAGGCAACTGCAGCAAGACGAACGTAGAGTTTTGATGCGTATATCCATTGACCACAACGGTTCTTTAGGCGGCATTAAAATTGTGCGCCCTAGCCCAAGCGCTGAACTCAATGCCAGTGCTGTCGCTGCTGTACATGCTGCAGCTCCCTTCAAACCACTTCCCAATACTTGGGGATTAGAGCGGGCAAACTTTTACCTTATTTTTGAAGTCGTCGAAGATGGCTTCGTATTCCGCACCTTATAGTTGCAAAACCACGCCTTAAACCTACTCCGCTGGTATACATCCAACGCCCGTGATTTACCCTGGCGGCACACCACAGAGCCCTATCCTATTTGGATTTCTGAAATCATGTTGCAACAAACACAGGTCAAAACTGTATTGCCGCGATATCAGGCATGGTTTAAGCTATTCCCTGATATTCAAACCCTAGCCTCGGCCCATTTGGATGATGTCTTAAAGCAATGGGAAGGTTTGGGTTATTACCGCAGGGCACGTTTTATTCATGAAGCTGCTCAACAAATTATGCATGCACACGCAGGCAAATTTCCAAAACAATTTGAGGCTATGCTAAAGCTCAAAGGCATTGGCCGCTCCACAGCAGGTGCGATATCTTCATTTTGTTTTGACACCCCCACAGCTGTGCTTGATGGTAATGTCAAACGGGTGCTAAGCGCATGGGGAAATCAAAATTATCACGAAAAAGAGCTCTGGCTCATCGCCCAAACATGGATAGAAAAAACAACTACGCCCGATCTCTGGAATCAAGCCATGATGGAGCTTGGCGCAACCCATTGCCAAGCCAAAAAACGTGCATGTGCACTTTGCCCTGTACACACAAGCTGCCAATCAGCTTTCACGTTGCCACCTAAAAAAGCTTCAACGATTAAAGTGTTGGATGTTCACTGGCAAGTGGATGTTTATCAGCATGCGCAGCATGGTATTTGGCTAGAGCAGCGCCCAAGCTCAGGCATTTGGGCAGGTTTATGGACACCACCCATTCAAGAGCTCAAGGAAGCACCTCAACAAACACCACATCTTATCCATCAGCTTACCCACCGCCGTATTCATTTGTATCTCAATGATAAACATGACTCACCCATGGGTGTAGGCTCTTGGTTTCAATCATGGGAAGGCTTGGCTATCCCTACAGGTATACATCGTTTGTTTGAACAGCGGTCAAAATGCTAAGTGAAGTCACGCCCTTTCATTTCCAAGGTTTTGATTTTTATGTCAAACGCGATGAAACCATTGACCCACTCTTAAGTGGCAACAAATACCGCAAGCTCTACAGCCTTTTACAAACACCTGCTCACACATATCAAACCATCATGTCTTATGGCGGCACGCAATCCAATGCGATGTTATCCATTGCTGCCTTGTGTCGGCAAAAAGGCTGGTTTTTTCATTATTACTGCAAACCCATTGCCCCACACTTAAAACAACAACCTTCAGGCAATCTTCTAGCGGCACTTGATTTGGGTATGTTATTGTTTGAAACAAATCATGATGATTATGAGACCACCATTACCCAATTAAAAAGTAATGGTTCAAGCTTACTAATTCCACAAGGTGGTGCAGATGCAATCGCCCAACAAGGCATTGAAATATTAGCTCAAGAAATCAGACAGTGGCAGCAAAGCACCAACCTCAAACCACTTTATATCGTCACCCCATCGGGTACGGGCACAACGGCCTTTTATCTTGCTTCTGCCTTGCCTGAATACACAGTGTTGACCAGCGCATGTATTGCAAACAAAAACTACCTCATCACTCAAATGCAACAGCTAGGCACCATGCCAGACAACCTCCGTTTGCTCCAAGCAAATAGAAAATTTCATTTTGCACAACCTTACCCCGAGCTGCTACATATGTATGAACAACTCAAAACAGCAGGCATCACCTTTGATTTGCTTTATGCGCCTCAAATGTGGCTTACACTTTTAGAACATATGCAAAACTTTGATGGCACAGTATTGTATGTGCATAGTGGTGGTTTGATGGGTAATGCAACCATGTTAGAACGTTATCAACACAAGGGGCTCATAACATGACTAAATTTTTTCTATGTCTTGGCGT
Source organism: Ghiorsea sp. (assembly GCA_021772875.1). Taxonomy (GTDB): domain Bacteria; phylum Pseudomonadota; class Zetaproteobacteria; order Mariprofundales; family Mariprofundaceae; genus Ghiorsea. The sequence goes on from JAJFLD010000024.1 coordinate 2,543, forward strand.
ATTTCTTTTACAAACACAGCTCACCTTTGCAGCTGTTTTACCCCAGCAAAACATGGTTGCTTCCGCACATCCACTTGCCACAAAAGCTGCCATTGAAATCCTAAAACAAGGCGGCAATGCCTTTGATGCCGCAGCAGCTCTAGCTTTAACCATTGGTGTTGCTGAACCTACAGGTTCAGGTATTGGTGGTGGTGGTTTTTTTCTGCTTTATATCGCCAAAGAACAGCGTTATGTAATGCTTGATGCGCGCGAAACATCACCTGTTTTAGCTGGAAGTGGTGAAACCTACGCCACAGAATCTAGCATAGATGGCCCCCAGTCTGCAGGTGTGCCTGGGCTGATTGCAGGCATTGATCATTTGATCAAACACTACGGAAAACTACCGCGAACTACCGACACTCAAGCTGCCATCGATATTGCAACACATGGTTTTGAAGTGTCACCACACTATCAACGTGTTGCCCAATGGCGGCAAAAAGCACTGCAAAACAATGCCGCAAAAAATATTTTCCTGCACCAAAGCCAAGTGCCAAACTTAGGCACACTGATTAAACAACCCGCACTGGCAGAAACATTAAAACGCTTTGCCAAAAAAGGTGCGGATGATTTCTACCGCGGTGAAACAGCAGGCCGTTTACTTGCCGACATGAAACGTGATGGCGGATTGATTCGCGAAAATGATTTAAACGCTTACCGTGTTATCGAACGCGAGCCTGTACGTTTTCATTTTCAGAATTCTGAATGGATTTCAGCAAGTCTTCCCTCTTCTGGAGGCATCGTATTGGCAGAAACACTTGGTATACTCAAACATGATCATCTCAAAACCATGCCCCGCGCAGAAGCCACCCATTTACTGATTGAAGCCATGAAGCTGGCATATCGCGATCGCAATCAATTTTTAGGTGATGCTGATTTTGTTAGCATTCCTGATCTGCTCGAACCCCAGCGCCTACAACAATTACGACAAAGTATTGATCGCAACATCAGCACCCCCTCCACCCAGCTTCTCGCTGATCCTTCAGGCAATGGTGTAGACACCACCCATTTCTCCATCATCGACAAACAAGGTAATATGGTATCTGCCACGCTTTCCATTAATTACGGTTTTGGTTCGGGTTATGTCTCTCCAAGCACGGGTATTTTGATGAATGATGAAATGGATGATTTTGCCACCCAAGTGGGCAAAGCCAATGCTTATGGTTTGGTACAAGGCAAAGCCAATGCCGTTGCCCCACATAAACGCATGTTATCTTCGATGTCTCCCACTTTCATTTTGGACAAAGATAAAATTTTTATCGTGGGCACTCCTGGTGGCTCACGCATTATCAACATGGTATTGCTGGCTGGGCTTGATTTTATGCAGGGTGATGGTGATGTTAGCACTTGGATTAATCAACCCAGATTTCATCATCAATATTTACCTGATATTGTACAATATGAGCAAGGTGCATTTGACCCAAACACCTTAAAATCACTACAAACCAAAGGACATAAACTCAAAGAAATCCGCAATTATGGTAATATGCACGCCATTGTTTGGGATAAAAAAACAGGCGTGGTGCATGGCGCATCCGACAAACGGGGTGAAGGCATCACTGCCACCACCCCATAAAGCTCACTGCAAAGGCAAATAAATATCCGTAATACACTCATTTTCTGGAACATCTGGAAATTTAGTCACATAATGGAAAAAACAAGGAAAGTCTCTCAACTCTTCACCACTTTCGGCCAACCAATCGCCATAAAGATAATAAATCTTACGCGTCATTTGTTCATATGGCCCAATATGACGGATGCGTGCGCATTTTCCCGCAGGTATCATTTTATTGACCATGCCATAACTATTCTCTGGAACTTCTCTTTGCACTTCAGCACAAAGATCAAATCTAAAATCTTCTGGCGCTGTGATTTGAGGATCGTCGTAAGCCAACCCAAATGTTCTGCTTGTTTTAATCGGTGAAAGCCCTGTTTCTCGGCGCCAATCAATAACCTGACGAATAGATTCATTGATAAGCTCTGATGCCTTTCTATGCTCTAATGCTGCTACTTTTACTTCTTCAAATCCTACAACTTCTACACTGATTTCATTTGTCATGACCAACACTCCTTCCCGTACAGGAAATTTATATTTTTCGTGCCAAGGTTGCCATGCGGGTTCTTTTCTAAATTGTGATGGTGTTTGTCCAAATGCTTTTTTAAAAGCTCGCGAAAAAGATTCCGGGTTTTCAAAACATGCATCTAAAGCAATATCAATCACCTGTTGTTCTGGTCGAAAAACAAGCTGGTAAGATGCTCGCTTTAAGCGTAACAGTTGAATATATTGATATACGTTTAAACCAACATAAGTAAAAAATAACCGATGAAAATGATATTTAGATAGAAAGGCAACTTCTGCCAAGTTTGTTAACGGCAGGTCTTCATAAAGGTGTGCATCAATATATTGCAGCACTTTATTTAACCTATCGTTATACGTTTGTTTTGTTACTTCCATCATGATATACATACCTCAACATGGCCAATGTTAAGGTGCTGGCACAGAGAATCTTGACTGAAATTGCTGTACTAGAAAAAATGAATCAGCCCACGTAGGTCACAATCGTTTCTTGTTTGCCTTTTAACTGCAATGGTTCATTTAAGCTGAAGCGCTGCTTTGTGACTTCATCAAGCTTTTGACAAAGCACATCACTGATAATCACCTGCCCGCCTTTTGCTGCACCACAGAAACGCGCCCCTGTGTTCACGATGTTACCAATCACAGTATAATCACGGCGTTCATGGGTGCCAATGGAGCCAAGCAGTGCTTCACCATAATGCAGACCAATACCCAATTCAAAATTCACAAGAGCACTTTTCTCAATCGCTGCTTGAATTTCCAATGCCGCTTGCACTGCATTTTGTGCCTTGTCGGTTGGAAACAATGCCATGATTTCATCACCTACAAACTTATCAATGATGCCATGATGTTTATGAATGATATCTGCTTGCAATTCAAACAAACGATTAATATTTTCAACCACAATCTCTGGCTTCTCATGCTCAGAATAAGCTGTGAACCCTCGAATATCGGAGAAAAATATAACAACTTCCTTCACTTCACCCTTAAACAATTCTTTTTCTTCGGTGACTGCGCTATAGATGGCTTCCATGGCTGAGCGGGAGATGTATTTCTCCATTTGTTTTCGCACATTGTTGAGCAATTGCGTATTGGCTGTAATGACGCCATCGGCTTTCAACACCAAAACCAAAAGCATAATATTAAAGACCATGAAAATAAGTGTCGGAACCACAAAGGCCTCTTTCAAAGCCTTAAACACAGTGGCCTCAAAACGTGTCACATCCTCATAAACCTCTAAAACACCAGCAACCGTAACCCCATCCGGGCCATATGTAGGCAGATACACCTCCATAAAACGCTTACCATTGACGTCTTCTTCCAATTTGGAAAACGTTTTATTGGCTAATGCTGTCTGAAACCCTTGACCCTGCACGGAATCATAAATTTCACCCTCACTGGCTTTATCCGCATGGCTATATAAAACCACGCCATTACGATCAAACAATTTCACCTTGGCAAAAGAAAAATCTGTTTTAACCAATGCCTCTATTCTTATCCGAAAGG
>JAJFLD010000025.1 GCA_021772875.1 Ghiorsea sp.
TTTATTACACCATGCCATCCAACGGCGCTGGGTGACACCATTGGTTTTGTTATTAAACTTCTTTGGCCACAAGGCATAAAAATCAGCAAACAATCCTGCAACCAACAAATCCGAGTGCAATTGCGCAACACCATTCACTGAAAAACTGCCAACAATGGCCAAATACGCCATACGTACTTGTTGCACATCACCTTCTTCAATGATGGACATGCGGCGTTGACGCTCTACATCACCTGGCCATTTTTGTGCCACTTCGGAGAGGAAATGCGCATTGATTTCATAAATAATTTCTAAAACACGTGGTAATAAAGATTCAAACAAAGGCACAGACCAGCGCTCTAATGCCTCAGGCAATAAAGTATGATTGGTATAGGCCATTGTTTTTGTCGTCACTTCCCAAGCATCATCCCAGCTTAAATGGTAATCATCAATCAAGATGCGCATCAACTCGGCAATGGAAACCGTGGGATGTGTATCATTGAGTTGAAATATATTCTTCTCCGCAAAACTGCTAAAGTCTGTACCATGTGCTTTTATCCATTCTCGCAACACATCTTGAATACTGGCACTGGCCAGAAAATACTGCTGGCGCAGACGTAATTCTTTACCATTCTCACTGCTATCGTTGGGGTACAAAACCATTGAAATATCTTCAGCATGATTTTTGGCTGCCACGGCTTCGGTATAATCACCGGCATTAAAATCCCCAAGGTTGAATTCATCTGTCGCTGTTGCTTTCCAAAGGCGTAACGTATTTACTGTACCATTCTTAAACCCTGGAATTGGCAAATCAAAAGGCACTGCTAAAATATCTTCTGTTTCTATCCAGCGCCTTCTCCGAATACCCAAGTCGTCATGATAACATTCGGCATAACCACCAAAACGTACAGGCTGAATATACTCAGGGCGTTCAATTTCCCAAATGTGTCCATTTTGTAACCAATGGTCGGGCAACTCGACCTGATAACCATTCACGATATTTTGGCGAAACATGCCATATTCATAACGGATACCGTAACCACGCACAGGCAATTGCAAGGTGGCACAACTATCGACAAAACAAGCTGCCAAACGACCAAGCCCACCATTGCCCAAACCAGCATCAGTTTCGAGATTAATTTTTTCTTCGATATCCATACCAAGCGCGAGCAGCGCATCTTTGGCTTCATCATCCAAGCCTAAATTTAAAATAGCATTGCCCAGCGATCTACCCATCAAAAATTCAAGCGAGAGATAAAAAGCGCGTTTACCATCTTTTTCTTCATAAGCATCTTTGGTCTTTTTCCAGCCTTCCATCAAATGGTCACGTATGGTGTAAGCGGTAGCTTGATAGCGATAATGATTGGTATCACTTGTTGTACGCTGACCTAACGTACGCAAGAAATGACGTTGCATGCCTTTGATAAGGCCTTCTGCACTTTTATCCAATGCTGGAGCGTCTGTGATATTATATTTCTTCTGCGTTAACTTTGACATCAGCTTGCTCCTTCAACAAAATAGTTTGATGTTGCCAAACTGTAACAATGGAAAGAAAAGTCAAACCCATTAATACCTTCTGCTAAGCTATCCATCTTGCAAATGAGGTTTATATTTTCAGCTTATACTTTCTTGACGGCGTGTTTAGGGCGAAAGACTTTGCATTCGGTGTCAGACGCCTCCAAATAAGGGCCTTCTAGCAGATCGATGCAGTATGGCACAGCGGGAAACACTGCTTTGAGGCAGTCGTCAATCGCTGAAGGTTTTCCTGGCAAATTAATGATTAAACTTTTACCGCGAACGCCTGCTGTTTGCCGCGACAAGATAGCAGTGGGCACAAACTTGAGCGATTCCTGACGCATCAATTCACCAAAACCTGGCATCATCTTTTCGCATACTACTTCGGTGGCTTCGGGGGTAACATCACGCAACGCAGGGCCAGTGCCCCCTGTAGTCACAATCAGGCAGCAACCTTCTTCATCAGCCAATGCTTTCAACGTGGCTTCAATGCCTGCTTGCTCATCGGGGATGACGCGTTTCACAGCTTGCCACTCAGAGGTTAAAACACGCTCAAACCAAACCGCCATCGCAGGCCCGCCCAAATCTTCATACTCACCACGGCTAGCCCGATCTGAAACGGTGACAAAACCAATTTTTGCTACGCTGTTTAAATCATTCACGATTTATATCCCCATGCCCGTTTCATCTTGAAAATCCATACCCTGCAATAATTGAACAGAAGCAGACTCACCTGCTCTCAACCCATCCAGTTCAGCAGGCACAACCAATAACCCTTCTGCCAAAGCCATGGACATCAATACGCCGCTGCCCTGTGCACCCGTTGAAGTGGCAACATATCCATGTTCATCACGGCTTAAGGTCACGCGTATAAACATCGTTTTTCCAAGACTGCCTTTCATATCATGCGCCAAACGCGCTTTTATGGTGCGGCGGAATAAGTTCTTTTGCCCCATTGCCTGCCTTAGCGCGGGTGCTACAAATTGTTCAAAACAAACCATGCTTGACACAGGATTACCAGGCAAACCAAATACAGCTGAGCCATTCTTCGATGTACCAAAAGCCAAAGGATGACCAGGGCGCATCGCCACACGCCAAAAGTGCATGGTGATGCCCAAAGCCTCTAAAGTTGGGCGCACAAAGTCGTGGTGCCCCACAGATACCCCACCTGATGCCAGCAACACATCATATTTCAATCCTTCCGCGAGTTTGGCTTTTAAATCTTCCTCATTGTCTTGGGCAATGCCCAACAAGGTGACATCAATGCCTAGCGATTTACATTGGGCATACAAAGCATGGGAATTGGCATTGGGAATTTTATTTTCATCAATGGCATCATCAATGTCTTCCAGCTCATCAC
>JAJFLD010000026.1 GCA_021772875.1 Ghiorsea sp.
TGCAGGCCCTGAAATTGGTGTTGCTTCCACCAAAGCCTACACCGCACAATTGCTGGCCTTGGCCCTGTTTTCACTCAAATTATCGGCAATCTATGGTGCACTTGATCAGGCAACTATCAAACAACATATTCAAGCCTTACACAACGCCGCTAAAGGCGCTGAAATTCTGCTTGAACACCCTCAGCAATTTGATGCACTCACACCACTTTTCACCCAAGCCAAAGGTTCGTTATTCTTAGGCCGTGGGCCTTGTTACCCACTTGCTTTGGAAGGCGCATTAAAACTTAAAGAAATTTCCTATCTGCATGCCGAAGGATACCCTGCTGGTGAAATGAAACATGGTCCTATTGCACTGATCGATAAAAATTTACCCGTGATTGTTTTAGCACTGCGCCAATATCACTTGGATAAAATTATTTCCAATTTGCACGAAGTACAAGCCCGTGGCGCCATGGTTATTTTGATTACGGACATGTCCAAAGAAGAATGTCCAAGCAATGTCAACGCTGTGGTACACATCCCAGAAGGTGATTTCTTCAGCGCCCCACTTTTGGCAGCTATTCCTCTACAATACCTTGCATACAATGTTGCACGTGCTAAAGGTACGGACGTAGATCAACCTCGAAACCTAGCCAAATCGGTGACCGTAGAATGAGTTTTCAAGCGTGAAAATATTACTGCCTTTACTTTTGCTGGTTGGTCTCACCGCAACAGCACTGTATTTTATTGGCGGTGAAACAAAACAAGAAGCATCAAATACAGACATGCTGCAATTGGGAGACTTCGCATTTCAAGAAAAGCGTTATGAAGACGCTTTTCTTTGGTTTAATAAAGCCGCACTGCAAGGACTTAGCCAAGGTCAATACCGATTGTCTCAAATGCATCAACGTGGTCAGGGTACTGACAAAAATGACTCTTTAGCTCTGCGCTGGATGCGTGCTGCAGCACAACAAGGCCTTGCACGCGCTGAATACGAATACGCAACCATGTTAGAGTTTGGTCGTGGTTTACCGCAAGCTAACTTAGAGCAAGCTATGACTTGGTATGAAAAAGCTGCCCAGCACAGATATCCAGAAGCCATGCTTAAACTCGCTAAATATTATTTTGAGCATAAAACAACAAATGATGATGTTTATCAAAGCCTAGATTGGGCCATTGCAGCCGAAGACTTTAACACCACCAAAACCGATGCCACGCTCATTCACAAACAAATAAACGAATACATCATAGACAATGCACAAAAGGGCAATGCGGCTGATCAATACAAACTTGCCAATATGTACAGCAAAGGCTTTGGCATTACGCAAGACCTCAAAAAAGCAAATCTTTGGCTACTCCAGTCTGCACAACAAAACTTTGTACCTGCACAATATGAGCTTGGTATAAGCCTAGCAATCAACACCAATACCAAAGAGGGAGCCCTGCATTGGTTAACCTTAGCCGCTAAAAATGGTCATGCTCAAGCAGGTTACGCATTTGCCGCCCTGCTTGCACAAGAAGATGCAACACATCAAGCAGCAACAACAGAAAACTATCAACAAGCTTGGCGCTGGCTTTATGATGGCATGCGAAACAATGACGCCAAAGTTTTATACAATCTGGCCACCACATTAAAAACTGGTTTACTGGGTTTACCACAAACCGATTACAACTATGCAAGCTGGTTAACGACGGCTGCAAATGCTGGTCTTTCGCCCGCACAAAATGATTTAGGCATTTATACTGTGCTCAAAGAGCAAAACAGCAAAGCAAGCCTGCCTTGGTTTATAAAGGCGGCAGAAAGTGGTAATGCAAAGGCACAATTCAATCTTGGCTTACTCTTTGCGCGTGGACAAGGCATTACTCCCAATGATGATAAAGCTTTGCAATGGTGGCAACTTGCTGAAAAAAATGGCAATACACATGCCAGCAAGATGTTAGGTCTATTGTACAACCTTGGGCGAGGTGTAGGCCGTAGTGAAGCAGAAGCAATCAAATGGTATGAACAAGCAGCACAAACAAATGACACTGACGCTTTGTATAATCTTGCTATTTTATATTTTAATGGCCGTGGTGTTGAACTGAATTATGCAAAGTCTGCACAATATTTAAAAACGCTTGCTTTAGACAATGATGCCGAAGCACAAAATTTATATGCCAGCTTATTCTTAGAAGGCAAAGGTGTAGCGTTCTCTCCTCCCACTGCCATCACATGGTTTCAACGCGCTGCCAACCAAGGTAATGTGAATGCGATGTTTAATCTAGCCAGTCAATACCGCAGTGGTAATGGTGTGCCCCAAGATGACAAAAAAGCTCTCTATTGGTACAAACAAGCGGCTCAAGCCAACTTTGCAGCTGCTCAAAATGCCGTCGGTTATATGTATGCTGAAGGGCGTGGCACCAAAAAAGATAAAAGTCTGGCAGAAGAATGGTTTTTAAAAGCCAGTGATAATGGTTTAAGTATGGCTGGCATGAATATGAATGCGCTTAAACAACATAACTCATTTTCATTGGTTACCCTTCAAATCAATGACAATATACGCGCAGATACTTTAACCAACAAAAACTTAAATTTATCCGATTATTTACAAGCCAATCAGCAGCCTATTTTATAAGCTTTTAATCAATATCCACATAAAATGCGACACCTGTTTCAGGGTCGGAATAAAATTTCATCCAAATATTAAATATAGCACTTGGATCAGATAACATCTTTCGTTTTACTCTGATTTGTTTTCGCTCTGTTCCTTTATCGCTGGCCAACAAACGATCACACACACCGCTGATGGAATAAAATAAAGAATCTTCATCGGATTCATCATCAAAGATAAAACGACAATTAAGCCCACTATTGGCCAAGGTGTTTTGTTGGGTCATACGCATCACGTCCACCTGCAAATTAATAATATCGCGAGGTTGTAGAGCTGTGGTATGTGTAGCAAAAACAATATGTGCATGTTTATCTACGCTATGGATAAGCTCTGCTAAGTTTCCTGTCACAATCGATTCATAATCAAACCCAGGTTGATCGGCTTGGAATGCCACAAGGTTTAAATGGCGCTCGCTGGTTTCGCCCTGCGCAATATTGCTTATACTACTAATCAAAACAAAACTCATCATAAGTATTGTAGATTTTTTAAATTTTAACATGCTTTTCCCTTTTATCCTTGGTAGTTGTAGTTGGTTTAAATTACAGCTCACGAATCAATGCCAATGTATTGGACATCGTTTGATTTATTTTTGCTTCAAGCGTGCTTCTCATCAAATCTATATCAGCTTGCTGCAAACCAATCGTCCCTAAATCATCCACCTCTTTCAAGCTATAACCTAATTCGCGTAGTTTACTAATCATAATCTTAAGGCTCAAAAGCCTATGAGATGGCTCATTCACAACACCCTTAGCACCCGCTGGGGCATCAAACTGGGAATCACCAAAAGCAAAACCAACACCACCCCCAAAAGTTATAAGCAGCAACAAACTGAAAATTTTCAATGTCATCATAGCCTCCTGACACAAACAAGCTGTCAAAGAAAATGCCAAAGGTATGTGACATTATTGAGACATCTGCTTAACTATTATGATTAGCGACAAAAGTTAGCCTTCACATTAACCCATGCAGTGTTTTTCCTGTTGCATCCTGAGCATTCTTGCCGAGAGTACCCCGCTTTGCATTCGTAACATAAATCTCGCCTTGGGGAATCCATGTCCGTAGAAATCACACAAGCATTAATCGAAAGCAATCTTGACCCTAACAATCTTGAAAAAGGGCGTGAGTATTTTAAAAATGGTCATGTTGAAAATTTAATCATTAAAAAGCATGCCTTCACTGCCCAAGTGATTGGTTCAGCAACCAAAACACATCATATTTCTGCTAAATTTGATGCACATGACATCGATGGCGATTGCGATTGCCCCTTACAATTCAACTGCGAACATGTTGCTGCTGCTTTGTATGCAGTCATGGCTGAAAATTCAAATTTACCGCGTAAAAAACGCGCCAAAAAAGAAGAACCTGTACCCTTTCACCATTGGCTTGGTGTTGTAGGTCAAACCACGCCAACCATACATTCACGCAATGAATACCCGACAGATGTACGTCAACGTTTGCTTTACATACTGCGTCCAGACAGAAAAAAAGGGCTTCGTTTACACTTTGAATCCATTCGTTTACTCAAAGATGGTAAATATGGCAAAGCCACGCCTTATGCCTGCAAAAGTATTCTAACACGCAGTATCCCACGTTATATTTTATCGGCTGATGAACGAATTTTGCGCGATGCTGCCATGAGCATTTCTGCTGGCCATGATGCAGTATTGCTACAAGGTATTGCAGGACAAGAAATCTTAGAGCGTGCCGTCAAAACGGGGCGCTGCCACTGGTTGGATAAAGATAGTGATGCGCTCGCAATGGGCAAACCACGCGAAGGTCAGTGGTATTGGAATATGGATGCACAAGGCATTCAAACATTAAGTCTCGCCACAACGCCAGAAGCCATGTTTATCCATGTTTCACCACCTTATTACCTTGATACTAACCAAAATATATGCGGTGAAATCAAACAACCTTGCTCACTTGAAGAAACCCGTGATCTTTTAAACACCTTACCACTCAAACCACAAGACATTACAGGCCATAGCGATATTTTATTGCCCCAGCTGCCCGCTTTTATCCCGCAACCAGAACACTTACAACTTCAACATGAGTTGGCGCAACCTACAGTTGTTTTGGTCTTTGATTCTGTAGCCATTCATTCAGCTTTGTATGGCACGCATTTCGATGGTTTGGATGTCTGGTTTGAATACAACGGCGAACGCACCAAATATGGTGAAACTGAAGAACCCGTACGCATAAAACAAAACAACCTTCTCATCGAATACGCACGTGATAAAATGTTTGAACAACAAGCCATGATTCAACTCTTGGCACAAGGTTTGGTTTCCACACCCAAGCCTATGAGCATCAAGCTTAAGAAAATGGGAAGATTACCAAATTTCATGCTACTCAACCAAGATTGGATCACCTTTATGGCCAATGTTGTACCTGAGCTTAAAGAAAATGGTTTTAAAGTCGAAATGCGTGAACGTTTTCGCTACAACTTACTCAAAGCAGAGGCTTGGAATTTAGGTTTAGCTGGCGAAGGGTTTATGGGCACTGCCGAATTCACGGCTACCCTTGCCGATGGTGAATCGATTGATTTGATTGACTCCATTGCCTCATGGATCAAAGAAGACCCCGAACGTCTTTCTGAAAACATGCTCAAAACCATCAAAACCATTGAACATGTCCCCCTTCCCCTACCTGATGGTAGAATGTTATCTATCCCTGGCTCCATGTTGTTTAGTATTCTTAAACACATGATGGAGCTATTTGCCACCACGGGTGTAAGCAGCAAAGAAGTTTCTGGCGTGCAAATGCTTGCCATCAAACAAGATTTAGAAAACCACGAAAAAGTAAAAATCAAAGATGATAAAAAATGGTTAGAGCTTGTACATTTATTGGTAGACAACGGAAAAATTGAAAACGTTGCCATACCTAAAGGATTAAACGCCAAGCTACGTGGTTATCAGCAGGATGGTTTGAATTGGTTGCAAATGATGATGCGCTCAGGCGTACACGGCATTTTAGCTGATGATATGGGTTTGGGTAAAACGATTCAGACATTAGCTTGCATACTCAAAGAAAAAGAAGATGGACGGCTACAACATCCTGCCCTTGTGATTGCCCCAACAAGCTTGATGCACAACTGGCGCATGGAAGCACAAAAGTTTGCACCTGATTTGCGCGTTTTGGTTTTACATGGCGTACACCGCGCACGTTATTTTGAAGATATTTCCAAATACGATCTTATTTTGACAACCTACCCTCTACTACCACGAGATGCTGGTTTTTTAATCGAAGAAAGTTATCACATGCTTATCTTGGATGAGGCACAAAACATTAAAAATCCGCGTGCCAAGGCATCGCAATTGGTTCGTGAAATCAATGCCCGTCACCGCGTTTGTTTGACGGGCACACCTATTGAGAACCATTTGGGTGAATTATGGGCTCAATTTGATTTCTTGATGCCAGGTTATCTTTATGATCAAAAGAATTTCAGCACTCTATTTCGCAAACCTATAGAACAAGAAGCCAGCATAACGCGTCAAGATGCTCTAAATATCCGTGTTCGCCCATTTTTATTGCGGCGCCTCAAAGAAGACGTTGCCAAAGAGCTACCCGCAAAAACCAACATTATACGCAGTGTTGAACTCGAAGGTGGCCAACGTGCATTGTATGAAAGTGTACGCTTAGCTATGCAGAAAAAAGTCCGTGATTCTGTGGCAGCCATGGGTGTGGCAAAAAGCCAAATCATTGTACTTGATGCATTGATGAAAATGCGCCAAGTTTGCTGCGACCCACGTTTGGTCAAACAAATGGATACCACAGGCATCAAATCATCCAAAATGGATATGTTGCGCGAGATGATGCCTGAAATGGTTGAAGAAGGTCGTAAGATTCTTCTTTTCTCCCAATTTGCTGAAATGTTACTCTTGATTGAAGAGCTTTGTCAGGAATTAGAGCTACCTTATGTCAAGCTTACAGGACAAACCAAAGACCGCATAACGCCTGTAGAAGCCTTTCAAGATGGTCAAGTACCCATTTTCCTTATTAGCCTTAAAGCTGGTGGCACAGGCTTGAATTTAACCGCTGCAGATACTGTGATTCACTTTGACCCTTGGTGGAATCCCGCTGCTGAAGATCAAGCCACAGACCGTGCTCACCGCATTGGTCAAGATAAACCCGTATTTGTCTATAAACTTACCACCATTGGCACAGTTGAAGAGAAAATTCTTGATATGCAAGAACGCAAACGTGCGCTTGCCAATAGTATCCATGGTAGTGGTAGTAAAGGCAGCGCCTTATGGACAGAAGCAGAGCTACAGTCGCTCTTTGAGCCATTGTCTGATACAGACGAGAGCGAAACAGTGGTAACCACTTCGCTCACGCACAGCGCATGAATAATCCAACAATTCAACGCTCTGGAAAAAGGCAACTTATTTGTTTCCTTACTATTTAAACGAAATGCAATGACAATAAAACCTAAAGTCTTTGAACTTCAAACAGATAGGCTTTTATTAAGGCCTTGGAGAAGCGAAGATTTTCCATTGTTTGCGCAAATGAATGCTGACCCTGAGGTGATGGCATATTACCCAAGTGTCTTAAATAACGATGAAAGCAATGCTCTCGCCCATAAATTTTCATCACTTTTATTAAATCAATCTTGGGGATTCTGGGCAGTAGAACACATGGACAGGAGTGAGTTTATTGGTTTTGTGGGTTTACATAAGCCCCAATATCACTTGCCTGTATCACCTTGCATTGAAATAGGTTGGCGCTTGGCAAAAGAATATTGGGGTAATGGTTATGCTACCGAAGCAGCTTTTGCTTCGCTTTACTTTGCATTTGAACAATTAAATTTAGCGCAAGTGTATGCCTTCACACCTGTTGCTAATCAAAAGTCTTGGTCTGTCATGCAGCGCTTGGGCATGGAAAATACCCAAAACAATTTTAAACACCCTATGATCCCTAAACATCATACACTTGCTGAGCATCTCTTGTATAAAATAAATAAACAGCAATACCATATCACTGCCAAGGAAAGTCTATTTAGGGTAAGTATAAAAAATGTATGATGTTGAATAGTCGCTAAATTCAAAATACACCTTTTTCTCACGTTCATCAGCAACCATATTAAGATTTTCATCTAAAATACCATAACCAAAACGATAAGGACGTGGTGCGTTGTTATCTGTTGCTACAGCCGTACTTAATTTATCAATTTCTAAAAAGCGCTTCACCAACTTGTTTCCAGCGTACACTTCCAATACACCATTAACACCAGTCCAATTTTGCACCGCACGGCCAAACTTATTTTGAGTTTCTTGGGTGCAACCAGAGAAGACAGTGATAGTTAAAGCGAGTATCAAATACTTAAACATTTTTATTTCCCTTTTCTGCCCGAATAATTGCAGCACGTTTTTCGACTTCTGCTACCAAACTATCAATCATGTCATTGGAACGAACTTTACCAAATTTTTCACCATCGTGGTAAAAAGTATGTACGGGGTATCCACCTGTGATGCCCAAATCCACTTCTTTGGCTTCACCAGGTCCATTCACCACACAACCAATCACCGCAAGCTCTACACTCTCTTGGATATGCGCTAAACGTTCTTCAAGCAATTGCACTGTTTCAATCACGTTAAACTTCTGCCGAGCACATGATGGGCAAGCAATCAAATTCACACCGCGATGGCGCAAGCCCAAACTTTTAAGGATTTCATACCCTACCTTAATTTCTTCCTTCGGTTCTGCGGCAAGCGAAACACGAATTGTATCCCCTATACCATCAGCCAAAATCAAACCCAAACCCACCGATGATTTGACCGTGCCGCCAAACAAACTACCCGATTCCGTAATGCCCAAGTGGAAAGGATAATCAACTTTATCAGCCAGCTTACGGTAAGCAGCAACTGTCATAGGGATATTACTTGCTTTGAGTGATACCTTGATATCATTAAAATTCATGTCTTCAAGAATACGAATATGCCCTAGCGCCGATTCAACCATGGCATCTGCACAAGGCTCACCATACTTTTCATTCACTTCCTTTTCTAATGAACCTGCATTCACCCCAATGCGAATCGAAACACCACGCTCTTGTGCTGCCTTAACCACACGCTCAACCCTATCACGGCTACCAATATTACCTGGGTTTAAACGTAACCCATGCACACCTGCATCTAGAGATAACAAAGCCATTTTGTAGCTAAAATGGATGTCTGCAATGATGGGCACGTTTGTTTGCGCCAAAATTTCAGGCATGGCCGCCGCTGATTCTGCATCGGGTACAGAAACACGCACAATATCAGCACCCGCTTGCTCAAGAGTAAAAATTTGTGCAACAGTCGCATCAATATCTGTTGTTAATGTGTTGGTCATCGATTGCACAGCAATCGGCGCATCACCACCAACAGCTACTTTACCAACCATAATTTGCCGTGTTACACGGCGTGGTTTCACAATTGAATCACGCATATTTATTCCTTGGCATCTGATTTCAGTGCAGCTAAACGTTCTTGAATTTGTTTGCCTCTGCGCAAACTATTCACATATATTTGTTCATGTGGCATCCAATTCACAGCCTGCTGCCAAAATACAACAGCTTCATCTATTCTTTCTAAACGAAATGCTAAATTACCATCGATATAAGATTTTTCAGCATGTTTCTTGATTTGTGTATCGATAGTTTCTAATAGTTTTTCAGCATCCGCATTGCCTTCTTTTCGCAATATCAGTGCCCCTTGCCTGGCTTCCAGCCATTTGGCCTGATTCATCAAACGACGAACATTTTTAACGCTGCCTTGTGTTTTAACCACACGCACCGTTTTAACTTCTTGAGTTCCCTCGACTTTTTTATCTTCCTGCGGCAACACAAAACCTTTCGGCAAAGCTGTTGCCATCGCATTTTTCAAGTCTTGTGCCTTTTTTATATCTGGTGATAAACGAAGATAAGCATCTGCATATAACCATGCCAATTCAGGCGCATCTTTATCTCTGTAATACTGCGCCAAGGCCCATGTCTGCGCTAATCGTGTTTCAAGGTTTTTATTCAAATCATTACTTACCTTCAAAAATGCCTCATCATCATAAATAAGACCTTGTGGCGGCTCATAACTTGTCTTCCAATTTAGCCAGTTTTCATCTTCCTTTTTTCGTTGCTTATAAAGCGTATCTACTCTTAGCTGACGAACTTTAAGATTCATACTCGCTTGACGTTTTTTTAAAGCTTGAGGTTGCGCGGATAAGGTTGCCGCCGTCTGATAAGCTTCTTCAGCCTTTGCCCAATGATTATTCTTTTCTTCTCTTTCGCCTTTATGGGAATAATAACTTAAAAGCTTTAATCTTGCTGGCTCAACTTTATCTTTAACAAAACTTTGCGCTTTGGCGTAATCAGGATCTTCCTTTTTAATGGATAAAAGGCGTTCCCGTGCCTCCATCACTTGACCTTGATTAAACGCCACCACAGCAGCGTGATAAGCACTATCAAGCCCTAGGGATACGCGCAAATCATTGAATGTGTTTTTACCAGCACAACCGCCCAACAACATCAAACCCAAAAGCGTTATACATATACGAATCATGATTTTGTATTCCCTAACATCATCCGAACATTGGTTGGTAATGTTGCATCAAATGCTTTATCCACAGCATAATTAATATCGCGTTTCAAAGTCGCCTTAGTTACCGTCACCACACCACATTGGAGCGGATCACTTACACCTTTCACATTCATATCACCCATGTTTTCAAAAGAAAAACCATCACCTGCAGCATCAAATGTTTCTTTGGGCAACACCACTTCACCACCTTCACCCAAACCACTCATACGTGAGGCAACATTCACAGCATCACCAATGACTGTATATTCTAAACGCTCGGCAGCACCAATATTACCTATAATCACATGGCCACGATCTAGGCCCACACGAAATGAAACTTTATCGCCGTCTTTTCGCAAAATACCCAATCTTTTACATGCAACTGTCATGGCAATGCCTGCCATGGCAGCGTGTCGCGTATGCTCTTCATGGCTTTTAGGATGATTAAACACCGCCATCACTGCATCACCAATGTATTTGTCCACATGGCCGCCATAATAATCAATAATACTATGAAAAATTTCAAAATGTTGATTCAATACATCCACGACTTCCTCTGTCTCTGTTGATTCAGAAAATGCCGTGAAACTTACCATATCAGCAAACAAAACCGTGACCTCTTGTTTCCTATTCAACAAAGTACCCGAATTATCATTATCAAACACATCTGAAACCAATTCAGGATTAAGATAACGCCCTAAAACCTCACGCATTTTTTCTTTATGCTGAAGATCGCTAACCATTTTATTAAACTGGCTTGCAGCGTCACTGAATTCATCATTTCCTTTGACCAACAAACGTTGATTGTAATCACCATCTGCAACATGCCTTGCTGCCAACGCAAGCTCTTCAAGTGGCTTGCTCATACGACCTGCAAGCCAATAAACCAACACACTTGCCAAAAGTATGACAACCATCGCGGCTATCAACATGCGTTGCAAAAGTTGGCTTGCCAGTGCTTGCCAGGCTTGCTCTGAATATTCCACAGCCACAGTGGCAACATCGGCACCACCATAAGTTACTTTTTTGGCAAACCACAAGGCGTCTGTTGGCAAATGTAAGGTTTCTTTAGGCAACAACATCACACTTAAAACATCTTGGATTTCTCCAATATCTCCAAAGGACCAAACCTTTGAGGATGCGTTTTGGAAAAAAACAGCTTTGATGCTTGGTATTTTTTTTGCAAAATTTCGTATGATGAATTCAACTTCTGCCGAACTCCCTGCCAACATAGGAATTTTAAGCTCATCACCCAAACGGCTAACCTGAATGCTTGCCTGCAGCTCTTGGTTTTTTAACCATGCCTCGCGTTCCATATCCAGCACAATCATGGATAACACAGCAACAGCTGCCGCAACAGCTAAACCAACGAATATTGTCCAACGCAAACGTATAGGAAAGCGCGGCAACTCATGATTCGTATTTAAACTACTGTTACTTATCATATTTTCGTTTGCTTTTTCATCTTGCATTTAGAGGAAAAATCCGAATAAATTTTTATTACATCTCATGGGGAAACTCTAAAGCATCTGTCTATTTTCTCAAACAAATCATCCACGGTTCATGTGTAGTGCTTGAATGACACATTTTATTTTTTCTCTTTTTTCATCGGGCAGCAACGCCTCATTATCTTTTGCTTTTAATCTTAGCTGTAATGTTTGATGCAGCTTGAGCATATTACGGCTGTATTGGCGGCAAGCATGGCACATTAAAAAGTGTATTTGCATCATGAACAGCTCACGCAAGCTCAGTTTACGCTCTAATTTTTCTGATGCCAAATGACTTATTTTTTCACATGCATGTTTCATTTGTTCACCCTCCAAACCAGTGCTTATCGAGGCAATGTCTCAAACCTAATCTTGCTCGGTGTAATAATACATGAAGGTTTGTCGGTGTAATCTCGCAGACCTTACATATTTCATCTGAGTCCAAACCTTGAAACTCGCGCATATCAAAGACCAATTTTTGTTTGGCTGGCAAATGCTCTGCACATGTTTTCAATATCTGGATAAACTGTTCATTTTGACATAATGTTTCAGGGTCGCCATGCCATTGTGAAGGTTCTTCTTTCCACTTGCCATTATGAGCATCGAACCATGCTGTTGGATCACCATCGGCAAGCTCTATATGCTCACGCTGACGAATTTCTTTACGTAAATAATCAATCCATTTGTGCTTTAAAATACCAATCAACCATGTTCTCACCGTTGAACTTCCAGCAAATGAATCCTTGCTCTTCCATGCGGAAAGCAAGGTTTCCTGCACCAAATCTGCAGCCACTTCACTATCTTGGCTTCTTTGCATAGCAAAACGATAAAGTATATCGCCATGCTCCTCTAGCCACTTTTCAGGATTCATCAGCAACAAAAAAACCTACCTAAAACTGAAATATCAATTTTAGATAGGCTTAATGACACTACCAATTTATACTGAATGGCAATTAAAATTCAAACCCAAATTTAGCAGTGAGTAAATCTTTATCGCCCACTTTAGCTTTTTCAACATTGATAACAAACAAAGCCAATTCAATTTTGGCACCAATTGCTTTGGTCGTACTTTTCTTCTGGTATTCTTTAAGGTTTCCTTGGCTCACCAACGCACCTGAAGGTGTAGATGTTGAAGTCACAGTGCCAATTTCAATGTAAGGTTTAACAATAGGTAAATTTGCACCAATCATAGCTGCATACCCAGTGTTTTTAATTTTTACGTCGGGAATACCTGTCAAAGAGCTTTGATGATAACGAACATTGGCTTCCAACATCGGCACAGGGATATAATTACCAAAAGCCATGCGACCTTCAAAACCAGTCATTTTGATATTCGAGTTAGGGACTTTTGTAATCATCACACCAACATCCAAACCAAAAGGAATGCCTGCTGAGACACGAAGACGTGGAACAAATATTCTCGAAGGCGGCTTATTCGCACCAGCAGATGCCCAAAGATTGGAGTCAATAGATACACCAACAAATTCAACTGCAGCTTGAACGCCAACAGGAATAATACCTGATGAATGCGATTCAGCAGAATTGCTTGGTGTCATCCATGTTGCAGCACCCAATTCATTGGATAACGCATTATATTGCGCCTGACCAAAATTAGTGGGTATATTAATATTTGAAGAAGCTGCTTGTGCTTGACCTGCTACGAATAGCGTAGATGCTACAACCAACGAACGTATTGTTTTCATAAAAACTCCTGTATCATTTAAAACATATCTCGGCTCAAGCGTAGATAGCTTTTTTCCACTTGTCATTAAAGACTTTGCAGACTAAAAAAAGTATAAAATTATTCAACTTATAAAATGACTTAAATCACAGATGCTTTTGCAATCTACCCCGTGGTATCCAAGGCACATCCCAGCTTGGCATTTTTATTGCTAAGGCATAATCACCATGAATAATAAAGAGCATTTACGCCAAACTTCCTTGGAAATCTTAAGCATCGTCGAAGACTTGCCTACCCTGCCAGATAGATTTCTTCAAATCCAAGAAGTTATCCACGAAAATGATTCAACGCTACAAGATCTCACCGACATTATTCAAACTGACCAAGCTACTTCTGCAATTTTACTTAAAGTCGCCAACTCGTCATATTATAATCCACTTGGCTCCCCTGTAAGTCGCTTGTCTTACGCCATATCAAGGCTTGGAAGACAAGAGACTGGCGACATTGCCCTCTCCATGTCACTGCTTTATGGCTTTGCCATCCCTGCCAGTATTCATGTGATACGTGGCTTTTGGGCGCATGCTTTTGCAGTTGCTCAAATCAGTCGCTTTATTGCAACACATCACCCCTCTGCCAAACAAGCTCACCCTGATGAACTTTTCATGGCAGCACTATTACACGATATTGGCCGTGTGATCTTAGGCATGCGAATTGATATGTCTTATTTTGAGAAAGACTTTTCTGGCTATGAGGAAAATGAGCTCATTGCCGCCGAAGAAAAGTATTATGGTATCAACCATGCCGAAGTAGGTGGCGTTGTGCTAAAACAATGGGGCTTACCACCTGAAATATATCGTGTGGTAGCCAACCATCATCAAGCAACACCAGAATCCTTAGACACAATGATTTGCATGTTCGCCGATGATTTTGTCTCCAAACACCTTAAATTCGAATACAACATTGAGGATGTACAAATGAAACTTCGTGATGGATTACTCGAACAAGCTGTCGAAGACTTCACTGTAGCGTATGCTTAAATGATGAAAAATATTATCATAGCGCGCCAACCTATTTTTGATAAAGCTTTTAAACTTTCTTCATATGAACTTTTATTTCGCAGCCTCAATGCCTCGAAACACTCCGATGATCAGATGACAGCACAAGTTATTGTTTCAGCGCTTATGGACATAGGGCTTGAGAAACTATCAGGTGGTTATAAAATAAATATCAATGTTTCAGAAAGTTTTTTGCTCAACGACCTTGAAATCATACATGCCCTACCACCAGAGATCGTAGGCATTGAAATCCTCGAAACTGTCACTGTGAATGATGCCACCATCCGAGCTTGTAAAACGTTAAAAGAAAAAGGCTTCACGCTTTTACTTGATGACGTGGTTTATGCCCCTCACCTCAACCCTCTTATTGACCTTGCGGATATCATTAAAGTTGACTTACCTCGCGTCTCTAATCTTGCCGAAGAAGTGCGCAAGCTACGAAAGTTTCCAGCTAAATTATTAGCCGAAAAAGTGGAAACACATGAACAGTTTGAACAAATCAAGGCGCTCAATTTTGATTATGCTCAAGGTTATTTCTTCAGCAAACCTGAAATTCTTGAAGGTCGTAAACTTCCCGATTCAAAAATGGCCATTTTACTTGCCTTACAAAAAGTTTTGACAGCCGAAAATATTTCAGAAATTCAACATGTCATCAAACAAGATATTTCATTGTCTTACCGACTTGTAAAATATATCAATTCAGCATCTTTTGGCTTTAGGCAACCCGTTGAATCCATGGAGCAGGCGCTTGCATTATTGGGCTTAAACAATATCCGCCGTTGGTTATCTATTTTGGCCCTGGCAACACTTGGAAACCAAAAATCCCCTGAGTTGATAAAAAATGGCCTTATCCGCGCAGCATTTTTAGAAAGCATTGCTAAAACCTGCCGCAGAAGAGACAGCAGCAATGCTTTTTTACTGGGCATGTTTTCCATTCTTGATGCACTCTTGGATATGGATATGACACAAGCTTTACATGATCTTCATTTGCCTACAGGTGTACGTGATGGGTTGCTTGATTTAAACTCTGCCATGGGTAAAAACTTAGCGATGTGCATCGCACTAGAACGTGCTGAATGGGAAAACGTCGAAGATTGGTTGGCACAACAAAAACACCTTGATTTCACCAGCCTTAATCAACACTATATTGACGCAATCATCTGGGCTGACCAACAAGCTACTACGCTTAGATAAAAGAGAAGCTTGCAAAGTAGTCTCATCATCTTTGAAATAGGCTAATGTTATCCTTTACCCAACTTGATTGGCCGCTTTTTGCTTCTGCCTTGGTCTCTTCCACCTTATTCCCAGGTGGCTCTGAAGCACTCCTTCTTTTACACTTACAAGAAGAAAACAGCTCTGTATATGCACTCGTTGGCATGGCCACCTTAGGCAATGTGTTGGGTAGCCTGATTACCTATATGATGGGTAGGTTTGGTTTTCAACTTAGCCACCGCTGGTTTCGTGTCTCACAGGAAAAGCTAGACCGCACTGAAAATTATTTCGCTCGCTTTGGCACCCCTGCCCTTTTGTTTGCGTGGTTGCCCATCATTGGCGACCCACTATGTTTGGTTGCAGGCATGCTTCGTTATCATCTTATGTGGTTTATTCTTGTTGTCAGCCTTGGTAAATTGGCGCGTTATAGCTTCTTGGCTTGGCTTTTTATTTAATTTTTCTTAAAGCTGCGTAATAACAACAAAACAACAGCAACTGAAATACAAATATCAGCAATATTAAAAGCTGGCCAATGGTATGCTTTACCATCCCACACAATATACCAATCCACAAAATCGACAACATAACCCATCGTCAATCTATCCCAAATGTTACCCACAGCGCCCACTAAAATCAGCACCAAAAGCCAAGAATCTAAGCCTTGTTTATTGCGCTCTTTCCACCACCAAACACTCACAGCTATAGCAATAACTATCGTAACAGCAAGCAACAAGTTGGTTCGCCAAGCATGATCCCATTCAGCAAACATTGAAAAAGCCACCCCAGGGTTATGTGCTTTAACCAGATTGAAAAAACCATCAATCACAACACTATGAAAAAAGGGTAGCTGTTGTTCAATCCACCATTTAGTCCATTGATCGGCAGCCAACAAAAGCGTAAATAAAATGATTTGTTGTTTCGTTTTTGTATTCACAAGTTTCACTCACCATAAAACATATATTTTAATGCCCAACTTCAACAGGTATAACCTTGTGATTCAATCTTTTATTTGTAGAGTTTTGTGTTCACATCAATTGTACTGGAGAGTAACCGCGTGGCATTATTAATCACCGATGATTGCATCAACTGTGCCGTATGCGAGCCAGAGTGCCCCAATGATGCCATTTATGAAGGCACTGATATTTTTGAAATCAACCCCGACCTTTGCACCGAATGTATTGGTCACTTTGACAAACCCCAATGTGTAGCCATTTGCCCCGTTGATTGTATCCCTAAAGATCCAAATCATATTGAAGATGAAGCCGCATTAAAAATAAAATACGAGCAACTGACAGGTCGCCCTGCATGACAACCAACCATACCCATGGCAATTTATTCATCATTTCTGGGCCTTCTGGTGCAGGGAAATCAAGCCTATGTGCAGCATTGCTCCAAGCATGCCCAAACTTAAACCTGTCCATATCATGTACCACACGCACACCGCGCTTAGGCGAAAGCCATGGTCGTGAATACTATTTTCTAAGCATCCCTGAATTTGAAGCACAAAAAGAAGCAGGGGCATTTCTTGAATCTGCATCTGTTCATGGCAATTATTATGGCACCCGCCAAGCCGATGTTGAAAACCTACTCCAACAAGGCAGCGATGTTTTACTTGAAATTGATTGGCAAGGTGCGGCACAAGTTGCTGAAAAAATGAACAGCGCCTTTCGAATTTTCATCTTACCCCCCTCCATTGAGTCTTTGAGGAAACGCCTCACCGAACGGGGCCAAGATGATGAAATCATCATCAACCAACGTGTTGCTGCTGCACAAGCTGAAATGGATCATGCGGATGAAGCACAATATCAAATCATCAATGATAATTTTGATGTCGCACTTGCATCATTGATTAACTTGGTGAAGTCTTAAAGCTCTTCTGCTTTTTTCAGCCTAATGCCTGCCGGGCCAGGCCGAATCAATACAACTGAAGTTTCAGTTTGCGTTTCATCTGTAAGTGTCACATTGCTTTGTGAAGTTGTGCCATCGGGTAAAAGCAGTGCCATACCGATCACTGCCGCTTGTTCATCACGCACATCCACCTTCTTATCGCTGTTTTGTTTCATCAGCGCTTCAAAAGAAAAACTGCCCGCTTGTTCTACATTTGATATCACCACGCCATCAGGCAGTTGGTAAGGCTCCAATGGCGGTTCTGAAAAAGGCTGCCAAGAAGTACCCTTTTTAGTTTCTACCCATGATTCAAAGCGCCAGCCATCTTGGCTCGCTAACCAACGCAGAGGCATACCTGATAATTGTGCCTCTTCCAAAGCAAAAGACATCACCAAACGCAACCGTTTTGCTTCATCACCTACAGAGCCTTGAGAAACAGAGGATAGTGATGGCACAACCATTGCCGATGTCACAGCAATCATGACAATCACCAACAGTATCTCAAGTAAGGTAAACCCTGTTTGGGTCTTCTTGCTTCGTCGTGTTTTTATAATTTATTCGTCCCAATTACCAAGGTCAGTATCAAACCCTGAACCTCCAGCCTTAGCATCAGCACCGTAAGATAAAATATCAAAATCACCATGCACACCAGGCGACAAATAAATAAAAGCATTACCCCAAGCATCTTTAGGTAAACTATCGAGATAATGTTTACCGCCCTTACCTGGCGTCACCAAAGCTTGGATACCCTCAGCCGAACTTGGATAATGGCCACTTTGCAAGCGGTACAACTTCAAGGCTTGACCAATGGTTTGCATCTGCGCTTTGGTTGAGTCTACCTTGGCTTCATCAGCACGTTCAATAAAACGTGGTGCAACCATAGCTGCAAGCACACCAATGATAACAAGCACCACCATGATTTCTAATAACGTGAAGCCCTGTTCATGACTGCGGCACAGAGCCCTTTGAGTACGGCACATATTTTCATCCTCTGCTTGTGGCATAACATCTTGTTTTAAAATTATTGTTTTCAATGTTTTTTCTCCAACCAAAAATCATTTCGTTTTAAAGGATCATACAAACGTTTTTCGCCTTTCCAATTGATCCAAGGCCCTACATCCAAATCATTGGTCTCATGAATCAACCTATCTATCATCAACCATGATCCGACCAAAGCACCATGCTCAGCGATGGCTTCTTTGGCATACGCCGAACATACGGGATAGGCAGGGCAAGCACGCCCATCCAAATGACCCAATACATGCTGATAAAAACGAATGCCAAAACCTTGTGGACTAGTTGGCGGCAAAGCAAAGCTCTTCCAAAATAGACCTAGGACCAAACTTGCAACCGCCAAGCCCAAATAAATCATCACAAGTTTACGCATAAAAAAGGCAGAGCCAAGCTCCACCCTTTTTAAGTTGCTCCATGTAAACATCATAAGTTATGCTTGTTTATTACGCGATACCTTGGTCTTTAGGCCAAGTGCTCATTGATAAAATCAACCAACTTACCCTTATTTACAGCACCCACTTTTGTACCTTGAACATTGCCATCTTTAAAAATAGTCAACGTTGGAATGCCGCGCACACCATATTTACCTGGTGTATTTGGGTTTTCATCAATATCAATTTTTGCGATGGTGATTTTATCGCCCATTTCTTCGGCTACTTCTTTTAATAGCGGCGCGATTTGTTTACAAGGACCACACCAAGGTGCCCAAAAATCTACAAGCACTGCACCCGATGCCTTTAATACATCATTCTCAAAACTATCATCGGTTACATTTATAATTGCCATCACTACTCTCCTGTTCATCTCATCAAAAGTCGATGGCTAACATATCCAGCGTGCCATTCATCGTCAATTTTATATTTATCGCTTTAGTTTTTCACACCAGCTGCCGATGATAACTAAACCTATTTAAAAATAAGATTAAATACCCAAGTCCACAAGGTGGTTTCCATGAAGCACCTTGTGCTATAACCAGCTTAATCACATAAGCAACCCGAACACGGCCAGACAAAATATACTTGTTTTCTAGTGTTAAAAAATATTTTTCTAAAGTCGCCCTAACTACCACCGATAGATTTACCCAAGAGGAAGCATGGAAGCTTCTTTTCAAACTCGCAGGAAGCGACCGTAAAAAGGCATGATGTCACTTACGTAATCAAATAAATATCTACGGAGAGAACCAATGGCACTATCAGTCCAAACAAATAACGCGGCAATGACCGCTCTAAAACACTTGAATTCAAACAGCATGGCGATGGACAAATCGCTAGAACGTTTATCTTCAGGTTTTCGTGTAAACAATGCAGCCGATGATGCTTCTGGTTATGCAGTATCTGCAAAATTAGATTCACAAGCCCAACGTCTAAAAGCTGCATCACAAAACGCAACACAAGCCCAAGCCATGACAAAAATGGCTGATGCCGGTGTGAATGAAATCCAAAACATGGTTGTACGTATTCAAACACTTGCAACCCAAGCTTCTTCTGCCAACAACGCAGGTGAACTTGGTAAACTTGATGCAGAGCGCATTAAACTTGAATCAGCCATTGATAAAATTGCCGGTAGCAGTAACTACAATGGCGTGAACTTGCTTAATGGTCTTGATGCTGCTTCAGCTGCTACTACAGCCGCTGTTGGTACATTAGTCCATGCCGCAGGAACCAACACGGGTGTAACTGGCATGAATATCGTGAGCAATGTTAACGGTGTTAATGATGTATACACTATTGATATGGCTGCTGATGGTTTGACTGCTACAGTTAAAGACGCTGCTGGCGCAACACAAGGCAGTAAGCTTCTCACAACTGGTACTGCTGGTACAGTTGCAGCCAATCAAATCACACTAACCAATGGTACTGTGGTTGGTATCACGATTGGCACAACTGACACAACCAACACGGGTGCAGGAACTGGTGGTACAGGAACTGTAACTGGCGGTGCTGTAACAGCTGCTGCTGGTGCTGGTGCTTATGCTGCTGCATTATCATTCCAAGTTGGCGCAGATAACAATGCCAGCAACCAAGTATCTTTGGATTTGACCAATTCATATACCACAACTGCTTTGGGTTTAGGCACTGGTGATTTAACAACACAAGCCAATGCTCAAGCTTATATGGATACTGCAAAGGCAGCTTTGAATACGTTGGTTACTCAACGTGCCGATCTTGGTGCAACACAAAACCAAGTAGCTTTCGTTCAATCCAACTTGGCGACAAGTATTGAACAAACAACAGCCTCTGTATCGTCAATTCGAGATGCGGATATGGCTGCAGAAATGGCTGACTTCACCAAGAATCAAATCTTGACACAAGCCAGTACTTCTATGTTAGCACAAGCTAATCAAGCAGCACAAAACGTAATGACATTGTTCAGATAAGATAGTCATTCGCTACCTCCCTCCTCTTCATCGATTGATTGATGTTGAGGAGGGTAAGCAGCGTACCAAATCACACGAAAGGAGGTAAGTCATGGAAGCCATTACATCTACAGTTAAAATTAGCCCTGTGACACCATCCCTCGGTTTGGGTACACAACAGGCTACAACTCCAGTCCAGGTTAAGGTTGATTCAAGCCCCAAACCTCAACAAGCTGAAAAACCTATTACTGAGAAAGATCTTCAAAAAGCAATCAATGAAATCACCAGCAGCCTCACTGGCTCCAATGAATCCATTGGTTTCAACTACGAAGAAAAACTTGGCCAGCTTTATGTTCAAGTTACAGATAATGCAACAGGTGCCGTCATCAGAGAGGTTCCTTCTAAAGACTTCATCAAACATAAACTTGCTATGCAAGAGATGATTGGTTTGCTCTTGGATAAACAAATCTAATATGCCTCCAATTTCGGGGTTATCAGGAATCGTTGCCGGCTTTGATACAGGAGCCGCCGTTGAAGAGCTGCTTGGCATACAAAAGTTTGGCATTGCACAACTGGAAAAAAAACAAGCTGCTGAAACTGCAAAACAAACAGCATTTTCAGAGCTGAACACAAACCTCATTAATTTTAGAAACCAATCCATTGCCATGCGTGATGTTGATACTTTCTTTTCTTATACCGCAAGTTTAAATAG
This sequence comes from Ghiorsea sp., assembly GCA_021772875.1. Taxonomy (GTDB): domain Bacteria; phylum Pseudomonadota; class Zetaproteobacteria; order Mariprofundales; family Mariprofundaceae; genus Ghiorsea. The sequence goes on from JAJFLD010000026.1 coordinate 21,588, forward strand.
TAGCGACCCTGCTGTACCTGCATCCACGATTTTGGATGTTGCAGGTGATAACTCCGTTACTTCAGGAAGCCATGCCATTATTGTGCAACAATTGGCCACCTCAGCACGTTATTCTTCTAATTCTGCAGTAAAAGATGCTGCTGGCACAGCCATCACCAGTGAGACCACTGCCTTAAACTTAAACACAGGTTCATTTTTAGTGAATGGTACAACCATCAATGTTAATGCCGCCAACTCCCTTAAAGACATTGCCAATGCCATCAATTCTGCCGCGACTGGTGTGACTGCATCGGTAGTAAAAGTTGCAGATGCTGACTTTAGATTGGTTCTTGCCGCCGATGACACTGGCGCAACAGGCTTTACACTAACAGGTGCAGATCTTGATGCCGCAGGTCCATTGGCAAACTTACAGATTGGTGCTGTAGGACAAGGCAATGCCAAACAAGAATTACAACCCCCTTTAGATGCCATCGTGAC